>JAAFHK010000195.1 GCA_013297565.1 Cytophagales bacterium | reverse complement strand
ATTAACTGTAACATTGTACAAAATCATAGTTTTTTCGTGCTATTTTAATTGATTAAAATACTTTTGAAGGGGCAATTTTACGATTTTTTTTGACAAGTCTGTAGAATAATCGTTAAAAATAGAAAAGCATTTTTATCTTTGCGTTCGGATCAGAAAAATCAATAACTTACTATGGTCTATATTTTTAACCGCTTACTATATGGTTTTCTTGTCGTTTGGGGAGTCATAACGGCGGTTTTTTTTATTTTTCACGTACTTCCTGGCGATCCCATTGCCTTTGCTCCGCGCGCCGATCCCGAACAAATCGAGGGAATTAAGAAAGAATTGGGTTTGAATGAGCCTATTTTTGTGCAATATATTTATTATTTGAATGATCTTTCTGTGGTTTCGGTGTATAAAACTGAAAAAGCAAATACCTTAAATTATGCTTATTTAAGCCACTTTCAGATCGGAGAATATGATCTTGCTTTGAAAAAACCTTATTTGAAACGTTCTTGGAGCACCTCCAAACCTGTGGGCGAAATCTTGTGGGAAGCCTTGCCCGAAACGCTTTGGTTGACTTTTGCTGCTATGACTTTTGCTACTTTTTTGGGCATTGGCTTGGGTTTGATTTCAGCCATGCGCCCCAATACTTTTCTTGATAATCTGATGCTGGTGCTGTCGGTCATAGGGATTTCTGTTCCGTCTTTTGTTGCCGCAATCCTTGTTTCTGTGTTTTTTGGCTATATTTTACAGGATTGGACGGGGTTAAATATGGGCGGAACACTCTGGGAGGATCACGCCACCAGGGGCAGACAGCTCGAAATGAAGAATATTATTTTACCTGCTTTTACCTTAGGCATTCGCCCGCTGGCAATTATTGCACAGCTTACCCGAAACTCTATGTTGGAAGTGCTTTCACAAGATTATATCCGAACAGCAAAAGCCAAAGGGCTTTCGCAAGCCTACGTGATCCTAAAACACGCCCTTCGAAATGCCCTCAATCCTGTTATTACGGCAGTTTCAGGCTGGTTGGCAAGTTTGATTACAGGCGCGTTTTTTATTGAGCATATTTTTCGTTGGAAAGGTTTGGGTTGGGCTACCATTGAGGCGGTACATAATAACGATCTGCCTGTGGTCATGGGTACGACTATTTTGATGGCTTCTGCCTTTGTAATCATCAATATTTTGGTCGATATTATCTATAGTCTGGTCGATCCGCGCGTTCGTTTAGAGTAAAATGGATAAACCTTGACAAAAAGCAAATAATAACACCTTTCTAAAATCCAAGTCTAAAAAATTTATTTCATTTCCATGACCCAACATACATTTTCTTTTTCTTTCCAAATACTTGATTTTGAGGAACTTATGCCGCATGATAAAAACCTGATCGAAGAAGCGCGCAAAGCCACCAAACGAGCCTACGCACCTTATTCGCAATACCAAGTTGGGGCGGCACTTTTGCTCGAAAACGGCACAATCGTAACTGGAAACAACCAAGAAAATGCGGCGTATCCTTCGGGTTTGTGTGCAGAAAGAACTGCCTTTTTTTGGGCAAAAAGCCAATTTCCTGATCTCAAAATTTTGACTGCGGCGGTTAGTGCCAAACCTTCTGGTGAAGAAAATTTTGTAGGCGTTACGCCTTGTGGAGGCTGTCGGCAGGTCATGCTCGAATACGAAATTGCTCAAAATCAGGCTATTAGGTTAGTTTTGGAAGGAGAAAATGGCAAAGTAAAGTTGATTGAAAAAGTAAGTTATTTACTGCCTTTGTGTTTTTCGAATAAAAATTTGTAATAAAAAAATGAAATATTTTTTGGTCGTTGGTGAAAAATCGGGTGATATGCACGCCGCAAATCTCATGAAAGCCTTGCAAAAAGAGGATTCGCAAGCCGAATTTCAGTATTTTGGGGGCGAAAGTATGCAAAGCGTGGGCGGTACGCTACTTCAGCATTACAGCGAAATGGCGATACTGGGAGTGCTTGATGTGATCAAAAATATTTGGAAAATAAAAGGTTTCTTGAAAAAATGCCAAAAAGCAATTATAGACTACAAACCCGATGTGGTTATTTTGGTTGATTATGCAGGATTTAATTTGCGCATTGCCCAGTTTTGCAAGAACCAAAAAATTCGAACTTTTTATTATATTTCTCCAAAACTTTGGGCTTGGCAGACGGACAGGGTGCATAAAATCAAAAAATTTGTCGACCGAATGTTTGTTATTATGCCTTTTGAAAAGAAATTTTATGAAAAATACGGTTATGAAGTAGATTACGTTGGCAATCCTGTGCTTGATGCGGTGCGGGCTTTCGAACCTGATCCTGCGTTCCGAAAAAATGAATTAAAAACGGATCAAAAAACGATTGCTCTCTTGGCGGGGAGTCGTAAAAGCGAAATCGAGTATATTTTACCCTTGATGCTTGAAATTTCCAATCTTTTTCCTCAATACCAATTTGTTTTGGCGGGAGTGAGCAGTTTAGATCAGCGTCTGTATGAAAAAGTAAAAGAATATTCGGTCAAAATTCTTTTTGATAAAACGTATGATATTCTGAAAACGGCGGAAGCGGCAATCGTGGCTTCGGGAACGGCAACCTTGGAAACGGCACTTTTGGGCATTCCACAAATTGTGGTTTATAAAATAAATTCCTTACAGTACGAAATTGGGAAGCATTTTGTTAAAGTCAAACATTTTTCTTTGGTCAATTTGATTGGCGAAAAAGAAATCGTCAAAGAACTGATTCAGGGAAATTACACGCTACGAAATGTGCAAAATGAGCTTACTAATATCTTGACAATCAAACGCTTAGCTATTCTGAACGATTACCAAATGCTCTGGGACAAACTCCAAACCGACAGTGCTTCGCAAACAACGGCTCGACTCATGCTCAAGTACCTGCGCAGATAAAAAAGAGTAAAATTGGAAATTTCGCTTCGTTTTTTTTGCAAATTGATTTTTTAGTATAATATTTGGGAAGTAGTGCATATTGCGTTGATAACGTTTGGGTTAGGAAGTCAAAATTATATTCTGAAAATATATTTTCTTAACATTTATTTTTTTATCGAACTAAAATTGGTAATGAAATTGTTATCAAATTTAGGAAAAAGTACGTTCAATTTAGCAGAAAAAATACTCTACAGGAATGACAACAAAACGTAGTTCCATCAATACGGGTGTCATTAACCCTGCCGTTTTGGTGGCGGCATTAGGCAATTTTGTCGATGTTTATGATTTGGTACTATTTGGGATTGTTCGAGTCAAGAGTTTGAAGTCTTTGGGCTATGAAGGTGAGGAGCTCACACAAATAGGCTTGACGCTGATGAACTGGCAAATGGTCGGAATGTTGCTTGGCGGCGTGATTTGGGGCATTTTGGGCGATAAGAAAGGACGACTTTCTGTCTTGTTTGGCTCAATTCTCATGTATTCGGTAGCCAACATTGCCAATGGATTTGTCTATTCTGTAGAAGCCTACGGAGTGTGGCGTTTCTTGGCGGGTGTGGGGCTTGCGGGCGAATTGGGTGCAGGAATTACGCTGGTGGCAGAAGTGATGCCTCGTGAAAAACGCGGTTATGGTACTATGTTGGTAGCTTCCATTGGACTCTTGGGAGCAGTAGCCGCAGGTATTGTAGGCGATCTTTTCAACTGGCGAATTTCTTATTTTGTAGGTGGTGGTTTAGGTTTATTACTTTTGTTTTTGCGGGTAAGCGTTCGCGAATCCGAAATGTTTAATAATACTAAACAGCAAGGCAGTAGCGTTTCGCGAGGAGCATTTTTCTCTCTTTTTACAGATCGGAAGCGTTTTGTAAAATACATAAGTTGTATCCTGATCGGTTTGCCGACTTGGTACGTTATAGGTATTCCTGCTACTTTTGCACCCGAATTTGCCAAAGAATTACATATACAAGGTGATGTCTTGGCAGGCGTTACGATTATGATCCTGTACGGAGGCGGATCTTTGGGCGACATCTTGAGTGGGTCGATGTCCCAGATTATGCGGAGTCGGCTCAAGGTCATGTTTATATTCCTTGTCATGGACGGTATATTTGTCTTGATTTACCATTTTATTCGAGGAATACCCGCTAATTGGTTTTACGCCTATTATTTCTTGTTCGGAATTGGAAGCGGTTTTTGGGTTATGCTCATTACGATTGCCGCCGAACAGTTTGGGACAAATATTAGGGCGACCGTAGCCACTACAGTTCCAAATTTTGTACGTGGGGCTTATGTAATTATTTCCAACATCTTTGCCGTTCTCAAGGACGACAAAGTTAAAATATTGGGCTTCGAATCTCTCGAAGTAAAAGGATTTGGTATCGGATTTTATTACGCAAGTGCTATTATAGGGGCGGGTTGTTTTATTTTGGCATTGCTTAGTATGCTTAATCTGAAGGAAACTTTTACAGCCGATTTGGACTATGTAGAAAAAGTGTAAATAATTTTTTTCAATTTTTTGGGTTTCAATATACATAGAATCAAATTCTTCCGTATATTAGAAACCCAAAATTATGCTTTTACCTATCAAAAAAAACAATGAGTAAAGAAAATTTTAGTGAAACTATCCAAAAAATGCCTATTTTAAAGGATTTTCACACTTTTGTCAAGGGCTTAGAAGAAGCAGGTACGCACATTACCAATACAGGGAAACTCCCTCCGAAACTTTGCTTTGCCCTAAACGAAAAAATGTTTCATAAAAAAAATGTAACCGATCCGCGAACGCATCATCATAGATACCCACTTTTGTATTTGTTTTTCCATGTGGCGATTGATGCTCAACTTTTTACCTATCAAGAAAAAGCGGGTAAAACGGTTGTTGCGCCAATCAAAGAACGGCTTAGCCAATACCACAAACTCAACGATTTGGAAAAATATTTTTTCCTATTACAAACCATGTGGATGGAAAATGACTGGTCGATCATTGCAGGCAAAGAAGGTAATCGGTCGAATGCAGTTGAGGTGCATGAAGCCTTAGAGATTATCTCGAACCTCGAAGCAGGTCAAGAATATGACAACTACAAACCTATGCGGTATTTGCAAAACGACCTGTTTTTCTTCAACGAATATTTTATTTTCTTTGGTTGGTGGGAAACTACTTTTTCGCAAGGGGACGGAAATACCTACATTGCCCGAAAATTCATGCCTACAAAACTGGGCGTAAATATTTCCAAAAAATTGATTGTCAATCGTCCTGTGGCGTATTGGAACAAAATTAATGCGACTTTTCCTATTTTTTCTTTCGTTACCGAAGAAGAAGCCCGCAAAAACGATCCCAAACCAGAAGATTTGCCTGACGACAATCTTTTTATTGATACGTTCAAAAAAGAGTTTCCTCAACTCAAACAGAGCCTCGAACTGCCAAAAGTAAAGCCAAGAGATGGCAAATTTATCTTTAAGGTAAGTGTCGAAACGAAAGTTTGGCGAAAAATACAAACTTCAGGACTTCATACTCTTGACGAACTGCACCTTGCGATCCAAGATGCTTTTAATTTTGATAACGAACATTTGTATGCGTTCTTTATGGACGGAAAACGCTGGTCAGAACAGGCATTTAATTCGCCTTACGGTGAAGAACCGCCTTTTGCTGACGAAGCAAAAATAAAAGACTTGAATCTTAAGGAACGCAGTCGCTTTTTGTATCTTTTCGATTACGGTGATGAATGGTTGTTCTATGTAACTTTGGAAAAATTCATCGAAGACCCTTCGGAAGATATTGCGATTGAACTCATTGACTCGCAAGGGGAATCGCCCAAACAATACGGCGGTTGGGAAGAGGAAGAAGTGGCAGAAGAAAGCGAAGAAGAGGACGGAGACGGTGAGGAACAGGAACAAATGCAGGATCAAGCCGTTGATGATGACGAATGGAATTAAAAAAAAGCCCTAAAATCGTAAATTTTAGGGCTTTTTTTATTTTTACTTTTCAATTTCCGCTATTTCCGCAGTCCTTAAACCATAAATTTCATAAACCAAAAGGTCGATTTGCTTGATCAAATCCTCGAACGCTGACAAGGGGGCTTGCCCCTTGTCCTAATACATACGAAATTATTACCTGAAAGGGAATAATATTTGATTTTTCAGAAATTTAGACTACTTTTGCGCCTAAATTTTTTAACAAATCATTCATTTTTTCAAAAATAAAATTTTACCATCATGGGAAAAGGAGATATCAGATCGCGCAAAGGCAAAATATTCAGTGGTACTTTTGGCAAAACTCGCCCTCACAAAGTAACCAAACCTACAGCAGTGGCTACTGCCAAAACTGAAAAGCCTGTAGAGAAAACTGAGAAAAAAGCAGAAAAAAAAGCGTAAGTTTCAAACAAAAAACCATTTCTAAAAAAGAAATGGTTTTTTGTTTTACACCAAATAATGCCAATCAAGGCTAAGTATATTCTCCACAAGTTACAAAATTGCCTAATTTTTTCTACTTTTGGAAAATCCAAACCTCAATAGTATGTCCCAAACAAATGAAAAATTTTTGCTGTTCAGCACCCAATCCTACCAATACCTAAAAAATGAACTTTTGCAAAACCCTCATTTTGAGGAAGGTAGCCTCGATTCTAAAACTTTTCCTGACGGGGAAAACTACTATAGGATTCGAAGCCAAGTTCAGTATCGGGAAGTAATTTTATTGGGCGGAACAGTATCTGATCAGGCTACTTTAGAACTCTATGATTTGGCTTGCGGACTGGTCGAGCAGGGAGCGCGAAAGTTGAATTTGGTTGTGCCGTATTTTGGTTATTCGACTATGGAACGCAGTACCAAAAGGGGCGAAATAGTTACTGCCAAAACGCGCGCAAGACTGTTTTCTGCCATTCCACAAGCCTATTTTGGAAATCGAATCTTAATGATCGACCTTCATTCGGCAGGCATTCCCCATTATTTCGAAGGAGCAACTCGAACCTTGCACCTTTACGCCAAAAACCTCATCATCAAAGCCGCCCAAATGTTGGCAGGCGAGGATTTCGTTTTGGCTTCTACGGACGCTGGTAGGGCAAAATGGGTTGAATCTTTGGCAAATGACCTCAATGTGCAAGCCGCTTTTGTGTATAAAAGGCGTTTAAGCGGTTCAGAAACGAAAGTTACAGGCGTAAATGCAGACGTGAAAGGCAAAACAGTTGTTATTTATGACGACATGATCCGCACAGGTGGCTCATTGCTTGAGGCGGCACGTTCGTACAAAGACGCAGGGGCAAATCGAGTTTTTGCGATAGCTACGCACGGAATTTTTCCAAATAATGCCATCGCAAAACTCCAAAAAAGCGGTTTTATAGAAAAAATTGCCGTTTTGAACACCCACCCAAATGTCATCAAATTAGATAATCATTTTATTGAGGTGATTTCGGTAGCGGATTTGATCGCCGAAAATTTATTGGATTTGAATGAATTGTATTAGAAATTCGGAAAATCAAAACCTTCAAGGTCTTTCTTATTTGTGGCACGAATAAAATCGTGCCACAAATTGAGATAATTTCCATAATTATTTTTTCCCAAAAGCCCAACGCAAAAAATCAGGCATGATCTGTCCCCAAGTGGCTTGGTCATGTTTGCCACCTTGTACTTCTACGTACCGAATTTCTTTGTCTTTGCGGTAGCCTTTTTCTTCAAGTTCTTTGATCAAATCAAGCGTATCTTCAATAGAATCAATGATTCCGTTGTGATTTCTGTCGTCTTTTTCGTCTTCAGTGCCTGTTTGTAACCAAAATCGAAGATTATAGCCTTGTGCTTCACTACCTCGAACGATTGTGTGCATAATGCGGTCGTTATAATCATCATAGCCATCTTCGTAGGCTTTTTTGCGCCACCAAAACGAACCCGAAAAAACACC
>JAAFHK010000194.1 GCA_013297565.1 Cytophagales bacterium | reverse complement strand
CCGTATGCCAAAGGTATTGGATATGCGGAACAGGGCTAAAACCGCGTTTGAACATTTGGTAACTTAGGAAATAAACCTTCTTTTTCTGTTCCTCATTGAGTTGTTTTGTCCAAACGTCCGCAAAAGCCGCATTGAGTTCGAGGCTTGTGGAGTCCGTTTTTTTGGCTTGCCAAAAAGCAAGGTCTTCCAAAAAGGTTTCTTGTTTGAGAAATTTTCCCTGTTGTGCCTGTATTTTTAGTCCAAAAAACAACAAGCAAATCAAAAAAATCCATTTTTTTAGCCGTCTTAGCATGAGATTCTGCATATTATTTTCCTTTTTTATTGAAAAATTAATTTTTCAAATATAACAAAAAAAATACGAATAGCTTTTTTCTCTTTTACTTTTTTGGAAAATCCAATTTATTTGCCTAAATAGCTTATTCCTAAAAAAGAATTTTATTTAACAGATTGATATTGAACTTCTTAGCATAAAAAAACAATAGATCATGGCAGTAGTAATTCGAATGCCCAAAATGAGTGATACGATGACCGAGGGCGTAATAGCCAACTGGTTGATCAAAGTGGGCGATAAGGTAAAATCGGGTGATATTTTGGCGGAAGTCGAAACCGACAAGGCGACTATGGAACTCGAAAACTACGAAGACGGCGTAATTTTGCACCTCGCCGACACGAAAAAACCACTTCTGGTTGATGGATTGATTGCGGTTGTAGGCAAAGTAGGCGAAGATATTTCGACATTTTTGGGCGGAGGAAGCGGAAATAGCCCGATTCCTAAAGTCGAACCTGTGGTTTCAGCTCCTGTAGTTGCTGTACCTGCGGTCGATACCTCGAAAATCAAAGCCCAAATCGTCAGAATGCCCAAAATGAGTGATACCATGACTGAAGGCGTGATTGCCACTTGGTTAAAAAAAGTAGGCGACAAGGTGAAATCAGGTGACATCATTGCCGAAGTCCAAACCGACAAAGCCACCATGGAACTCGAAAACTACGAAGACGGCTATTTGCTCTACATTGCCGAAGCAGGAAAACCAGTCGAAATCGATGGCATTATTGCCATTGTTGGCGAACAAGGCGTTGATTTTCAAGCACTTTTGCAAGCCAAAACCATGACGGCAAGTGCCGCCCCCGCCCCAAGTTCTTCTGCAAGTGCTGACGCTACGCCCTCCCAAACCTCGACAAGTTCGCAAGATTTGGGATCAGGAGATTCCCGCACAAAAGTTTCACCTTTGGCGCGGCGTTTGGCGAAAGAAATGGGTTACGATCTCAAGCAAATCAAAGGTTCGGGCGAAAACGGCAGAATCGTAAAAAGGGATATAGAAACTTTCAAACCTGAAACTGCCAAGCCTTCGAAAGCAACAAGTTCGCAGGGAAATGTAGTTTTTGGGCAAGAAAGTTTTACTGAAGTGCCGCTTTCGCAAATGCGAAAAACGATTGCTCGCCGCCTAACGGAAAGCAAAAATACTGCCCCGCATTTTTACCTGACCATCGAAATTCGAATGGATAAAGCTATAGCGGCTCGGAATAGCCTGAACCAGATTTCGCCTGTCAAAATTTCCTTTAATGATATGACTATCAAGGCAGTAGCGATGGCTATTCGCAAACACCCAAACGTTAATTCGTCTTGGCAAGGTGATAAAATTCGTTATAATAATCATATTCACATAGGCATGGCTGTAGCGGTCGAAGATGGGCTTTTAGTGCCTGTGATCCGTTTTACTGACCAAAAAACGCTTTCGCAAATAGCCGCAGAAACGAAGGATTTGGGACAAAAAGCCAAAAATAAAAAATTGCAACCTGCTGATTGGGAAGGCAATACGTTTTCGGTGTCGAACTTGGGAATGTTTGGCATTGAGGAATTTACCTCGATTATCAACCCGCCTGATTCGTGCATTTTGTCGGTGGGTGGCATCAAAGAAACCGTTTTGGTCGAAAATGGACAAATGGTCATTGGTAATGTGATGAAAGTTACGCTGGCTTGCGACCATCGCAGCGTAGATGGCGTAACGGGTTCGGGTTTCTTGCAAACGCTGAAGGAGTTTATGGAAGAACCTGTGAAAATGTTGGTGTAAAAACGAAAACCTGTTAGTCCCAAAAACTAACAGGTTTTTTTATGAAATTTGTAATTTTTTTGTTTCTTGCCAAAATACTAAGCCCCAAATGCAGTTAAGAATTAGGATTTATTTTTGTAAAAATAAAAAATTACCAATTAAAATGAGAACACGTAAAACGATACTTCTTATTCCTATCTTCTTGTTTTTCAGTGCTTTAGCTTTTTCTCAAAACGATCCGCGTGCCGAAGAAATCCTAAACAGCGTAAATAGCACGTACAAAAAAATGAAATCTTTTCAGGCGGATTTTGTGAATACGCAGTCGGACGCTTCGGACAAGCCGATTGGGGAAAAAATTACAGGCACAATTACCGTCAAAGGCAATAAATACCGCATCAAAACAGGCGGACAGGAAATTTTTAATAATAATAAAAAGGTTTGGACGTACCTAAAAAGTGAAAATGAAGTTACGGTCGAAAACTTCAAACCTGATGAAGGCGAAATTAATCCTGCCGAAATTTACAAAATGTACCAAAAAAACTTTAAGTACAATTTTATAGAGGAAACCCGAATCGGTAGCGAAGTTTGCGAAGTGGTCGACCTCACCCCAACGGACAGAAACCGCAATTTTTTCAAAATCAGGCTTACGATTGCTCAAAAAACTCGCTTGGTAAAATCATGGCGAATTTTTGAAAAATCAGGACGAAGATATGACTATTCTGTCGCCAATTTCAAACAGGATTTGAATCTCGATGACAAACATTTTGAGTTTGATAAAAAACAATATCCCAATGTAGAAGTTGTGGAATTATAGTTATGTTAAAAAAGCCATGAGATTTGAAAAATCTTGTGGCTTTTCTGTTTTTAAATCCAAAAAAGCAATAGTTTTGATTTCACAAAATTGGCACAAGGAGATGAAAAATAGAGCTGTTTTGATTTTAATTCTTTGTTTTTGGGTTTTAAATGCTTGTCATAAAACAGAGTTTGACAAGATTATTTACTCCTTCGAAGATGATGTAAGTACCTCGCAAACCTATCACCGCAGTTATGTGATCACGATTACGCCCGAAAAAGCGCACATTGTGATTCGCAATCCTGACAAAACCCTTTTCGATGCAAATTTTAGCTTAAGTGCAGGAAAATTTGAAAAAATTAAACAATTAACTGAAAAACTAACCACTGAACATGGCTTGATCTGGGTGGAAAAATGCGGAGAATGTAAAACTCGGCAGTTTATTTTGCACCAAAAAGAGGCAGAGGTGCATAGAATCAAATGGAATAGGGGGGAGCTTAGCGAAAGCGGAAAAGAAGCCCTAAAAGCGGTAAAAGGAACAATTCCTCGCATGGACGATTTGCTGAAAACTACGCTTGCCCAAGATTAAAAGAGTTTAAAATAAGAATAGCTTTACAGTGAGTAAAGCTATTTCGTAAATATTTTTATAATTAATCATTTAAAACGTTACACCCACTCCACTATGAAGCGGTTTAGCCTTTTTAGCAAATGCTCGGCTCAATAATTCGCTGTACTCTCGTCCAAAATTGGCATAACACCAAGCTTCCAATTTTTTCTCTTCCTCACGACTCATATTTTGGACAGCCTTGCGTAGTTCTTTCTCAAAAAGCGTAGAGTCAAAACTAACTTTTTCTAAGATAATTTTACTGTATTCTAACATAGTTGTAGGCAAATTAGGGATTTAAAAAATTCTTTGGGTGAGGGTTGATTAAAGCCGTTTGACATTTTTAATTACGCAAGACTTGCCAAAAAGGTTGCTTATTTTTTACTTTTTTGTGAAAAAATAATCGTTAAAAAAATCAAAAAAAAGGCATTTCGAACATGAATATAGTTTTTTTCGTATAAAAAATAATACAAAAAAAAGATGTAAAAACGTAAGATTAAAGTAATATTTTTATAATATTGTGTTTTAGTCAAAACCACTAATCCGCTAAAATCCATGAAATATTTTACTGTGTTTTGCGCTTTGCTGGTCGGTACTTGGGCGTATGCTCAAGAAACCAAAAGTACCAAAAAAATATATACCGTACGAACCCAGCAGAATCAGACCTATCAAGGCGAATTAATCAGCGAAAATGAGCAGGAAATGCAGTTAAAAGATTTGGGCGGAGTAAATATTACCATTTTGAAAAGCCAAATCAAACGCATAGAAATAGACGAAGTAAGCATAACTACTCATAAAAAAGTGTGGTTACAAACTCCCAACCGAACCCGATATTTGCTCACTCCAACGGGTTTTGGGCTGAAAAAAAAGGAAGGTTATTACCAAAATGTGTATTTTTTTCTCAACAATTTTAATTACGGTTTGACCGATCATGTAAGTTTGGGCGGCGGAGTGGAGGTGATTAGTCTTTTTGCAGGAAGTCCTATTTTTTTCCTCATGCCGAAGCTAAGCCTGCCAATTAGTCCAAAATGGAACGCCGCAGGCGGGCTTTTGTATATGAATATGTTAGGAAAATACAATCCTTTGGGGCGCGGCTTTGGGATTGGGTACGGAGTGCTGACCTACGGAACCGAAAATACGAATATAACGGCGGGTTTGGGTTATGGTTTTTATGATCGGGAATGGACAAAACGCCCAATTTTTACCCTAAGTGGCACGGTTCGCTTGAGCAATCGGGTGGCTTTGGTTTCCGAAAACTGGGTAATCCCTGATGGCGGAGCAGAGCAATATTTTGTTTCTTACGGTGCGCGTTTTATGTGGCGAAAGCTGGCTTTTGATGTGGCTTTTATTCGAAATCCCTTGCTTTTTGATGATACTTTTTACTTAGGTGTGCCTTTTTTGGATTTGGTAGTCAAATTTTAAAGCAATATGCAAAATACCTTTTGGCAATATTTTACGGTCTATAGTTCGAGCATGGTCAAATTTATTTTTGGACCCTTGGCGGGTGCGGGTTTTGGGCTACCTGCTTGGATTACGGCTTTGCTGACCGTAGCGGGCATGATGACGGCGGTAGTCGTTTGTACCTACACAGGCAGTCCTTTGCGAAATTGGTTTTTGCAACGTTTTTTTCCAAATCGAAAACTTTTTACCAAACGAAACCGCTTAATTGTGCGTATTTGGCGAAAATATGGCATTTTTGGAGTGGCAGCGCTTAGTCCGCTTACTTTTACGCCCATTGGCGGGACGCTTATTGCCGTTTCTTTTGGCGAACGCAAAAGTAAAATCTTGATTTTTATGCTTATAAGTGCCTTTTTTTGGGGTTTTGTTTTTTCTTTTGCGGTTTCTTTTTTGGGAACAGAAGTGTTGAAATTTTAAAAACCCAAGTCACTTTGTGCCGCTTTTTTGAGTTGCCAACCGTTTCTTTAAGTGGTTTAAAATTGATTTGGACAGTTGATGCCAATAGTGCTTTTAGTTTTAGTCAAAAATATGAACCAAATTGTGATATGATTTTTGTACATATTTTTTGGGAAAAACAAGGTGGTTTGTATTCCCAAAGAAACACAATTACAAATTTTGAATAAAATAGGTAGAGCCAACTATACTCAATCAACGAATGCTTTTGTACGGCGAACATTCTTGTTCGCCCAGAAACGAACAAGAATGTTCGTTTTACGACCAAAACCAATTTAGTTTCAGTATATATCAAATTGCCCAAAGAAGGGACAAACCCAAGAGGCGTAGAGATGACAGGAAAAGCCCTGAAAATGTTAGTAGAACATCGAGAAACATTGAAAGAGAATTTTTGTTAATTTTTTAGAAAAATAAATTACATGATTGTATTTTGCAACCCCAAATTTTTATCACCAAAAAAACATAATTATACTAAAAACGCTTATAAATTGCACATTTTTATGTTCGTAAAATATTGATTTTCAACCTTGTAAGGTCTTAAAGACCTTACAAGGTTATACAGTTTTTAGTATACTTATGCAAGGATATTTTATTTCTGATGAACAAGCACAAGAATTAGGGCTAATTAATGATTCTAATTTTTTACAAAAAGCCCAAAAAACGGTGATTGTAATAACTGAAAAGGACTTCGTAGAGGAAAATGCAGATTTTGATTTCTCAAAAGTAAATTTTGAGCAATTCGCTACACATTTTTACGATCATTATTTTCAAAGTATCATGGAATCTTTTTTTGCAGAAAATGTCTGAACACGAAAGCAAAATAGGCATTAGTTACGAAACTATCACGATTACCAAAAGTCGAATCGATAAGGGACTTTTGGCTGTACCTGTTTCGCTTTTAGACCGATTTCCCACCCAAAAGCAAAAAATTACGATTTATTTTGATGATGAGGACGCTTCTGAACAAAAAAGTTTTTTGCCTTACAATACAAGTGCAAAAGAATGTCGCATCGGGGGTTTGTCTAAATGGTTTGCTAAAAATCAAATAGAAGATCAAGACGAAATTATGGTTGATTTTATTGTAGGACTTACGCATTTTGCTCCTAATTGCTCAAAAATAACATTTTTTGAAAAAAATGTTATTTTTATAAACTCTTGATAATCAAGAACTAACAGTTCTTAAAGAACTGTTAGTTCTAAAAAATGCGTAAGTCCTAAATATGTAAGAATGAAAAAATTACCTATTGAAAAAAGGACTTACAAAAAAACAAATGTCGCACAAAAGGAAGAAAATGTACCTTTTGTGATGCGGAAGATTTTGCAGGCTTGTTATGAAGGAAAGTGTCAGCTTACAGATTTTACTTTTATTCAACGTAACGGAAATCCCTATTTTGAGATTCACCATATTAACGAAAATTTGGGTAATCATTGGGAAATAGTAGTCAGCCCCAATATTCACGCCCAATTTACCTATCGAGATCACACTAATTTTTTTGATAATCAAGGGAGGCTAATTAGAGTTGATTTTGGTGATCAGGTTTATGAAGTAAATCAAAAACTCAACGAATTGGATAAATCTTTTAAAAAAACGATTTATGAGTGATTTTGGTATTTTCGAAAGGTGATTACAAACGAGAAAACAAAGGAAAAGAAAATACGATTACCAAAGAGCAGTTTATGGAATGGACAAAATCAGTTTGGACAATGAACCCTGAAAGTGCAAGAAAAATAGGACACCCAGCGCCTTTTCCTAAAGAATTACCAAACCGACTAATCCAACTTTTATCTTTCAAAGGCGATATTATTTTAGACCCTTTTATGGGAAGTGGCACAACGGCTGTATCTGCCTTGAAAAATAACCGCCTGTTTGTAGGTTATGATCTTGATAATCAATACATTAAGTTAGCCGAAAACCGCATAGCCCCGCTACTTAGCCAAATCCAAATGTTATAAAATAGGGTAAAATTTTGAAATTAATCCGTAAAATGATATGTTTGGTTTTCTTTAAAACTCGAAATACAATGCAGTTCAAAAAAATTCTTTTTAGCCTTTTCGCATGGCATTTGACTTTAACGCTTTTTGCCCAAAATCCGACCGTAACGGGTTTTCACAAGCGTTTTGTAGGGACTATCAACAAAAACAATCCGATTGTTCTGCAACTTTCGCGCGCAGGCGAGGAGTTAAGCGGTTATTATTATTACACCAAAGTCGGTCTGCCTTTGCGTTTGACAGGAAAACTGAAGCCGAACGGTTGGAAAATTAGCGAATATGCCGAAGGAGGTACAGAAACGGGAACTTTTGATGGGAATTTGGCGGGTGGAAAAATTGTAGGAGTTTGGAAAACAGCAAAAGGCGATAAACAGTACGATTTTGAGTTAAAAGAGGATTATTCGAGTGGAGCCATGGCTTTTGACCATTTCCACATGGAAGGCACGCAAAGGCTTTTCAAAGAACACGAATCGCCGAATGCGAATATGAAAATTGACGCTGTTTTTCCACAAAAGTTTGAAAATCAA
>JAAFHK010000193.1 GCA_013297565.1 Cytophagales bacterium | reverse complement strand
ATACCAGGAAACTGATAACTCGAAGAACTATTGAGCAAGAAAGCAAACCAATTCTGTCCTTTTTTAGCTTTCATATTGTTTTTAATGTTTTAGTATTTTTATTTTCTACTTTTTTTCGCCCACATAAATAGAGGCAATTCCAAAAGTTAGCGTTTCACATTGCAGATTTTTGAACCCCGTTTTTTCCAAAATTTGCACGAAATCCTTGCCGTACGGAAAGGCTTTGACCGATTCGGGCAAATAAGTATAGGCTCTATTATCCTTAGAAACCAATTTTCCTAAAAATGGTAAAATATATTGGAAATAAAAAAAATACAGTTGTTTGAAAGGAAAAGATTCGGGTTGGGAAAATTCCAAAATGACGATTTTACTCCCTTTTTTCAAGACCCGATACATTTCTGACAACCCTTTTTCAAGATTTTCAAAATTCCTCACCCCAAAAGCCGCCGTAACCGCCCCAAAAGTTTCGCTTTCAAAAGGCAAATTTTCTGAATCGCCTGTTTGCAAACTAATGTATTCGTTGTAATGCTGTTTGCGGATTTTTTCACGCCCTATAGCCAACATTCCTTCGGAAATATCCACGCCCACAATCCGCTTAGGTTTTAGGTTTTCATAAATACTTATAGCAAAGTCGGCAGTTCCTGTCGCAATGTCCAAAATTTCCTGATCTTGCCCTTTTTTTAGTTTGGAAACTGCTTTTTTTCGCCAATAAACATCGATTCCCAAACTCAAAATGCGGTTTAGGAGGTCATAGCGCGGTGAAATATTGTCAAACATTTGGGCAACTTGCTCCTTTTTAGAACTGTCCGTTGTGTGATAAGGCAAAATCATGGTGTATTGGTAAGAATAAAAAAATCTTGACTAACAATTTACAAAAAAAACACAATCATTGGAAAAATCATAAAAAAAGGCTAAATAAATTTCAGAAATTAGGTTTTTCCTTCATCGAAGATTGGCAGAAGGTGTGATTAGGGTAGCATTTTTCTATTTTTTCAAATAAAAACCCTTTAGGTGCTTGTCATTTATTGGAAATCAACCAATACTTTTGCACGCTAAAGGGGGAAATGAGGCTAAAAAGAAGATTTCACCTAAAATTTTGGAAAATATTTTTTCAAAAATTGGTCTGAAATTGTATTGTAACTGTTCGAGTAACGTTCGTTTTCTTTGTTAAATTTCTCGACCGCCGAATTATACTTATCCACATCCTCATTGCTCATGGCATTTTTGGCTTGTTTGCGTTTGGTTTCCACAATTACGTTCAAATCCTCTTTTGCCAAATTTTTCATACTCAAAATATTATCAGCAATCGATTTGCGAAACACCATTTCGTTTTCGTGGGCTTTGATTTGTGCCAATTTTTGCAAACTCAAATCTGAATAAGTAATTATTTTTTGGCGAAAAAGGTCTAATTTTTCAGGCGTTTGTTGTTCGTTTAGCGCCTTGACGAAATTGTCAAGTTCGGACGAAACCCTAAAATACACCAAAGTCAAATCTTTTTGATAAAGCCCTACTTTTCGGGCATTTTCGCTAATTTCCGCCAATTTATCTTTAACAGGGGTTTCTTTTTCCATCTGTCCGCCGTATTTTTTGGCAAATTTGCCTTGAGCCTCCCTAAATCGTTTCATTGCCGCTTTGATCTTTAGATCAGCTTTGTCTTCGGCATCATAAAAGGCTTTGAGTGCCTCGTAAGAAGTCAAACTTTCAACTTTCAGTTTGCTAACTACATCATAATCAACCTTATACGTATTTAAGTATTCTTCCAAAATTTTGATCGCCTCGTCCCGTAACTGTGGGTCTTTTTCGTAAGGCGGCATACGGCTTACTTGATTATAGGTTTGAGCAATGTGTTTGATAATATCAATTCGCAATTTCAGCACCTCCGCCTCATCAGGATTATGGACAGCTTCGGAGGAGTATTTGAGCATCAGAATCGAGATTTTATTGTTTTCATTCACAATGTAATTATTATAATCAGCAAAATCCTCAAAATTTGGGGCATTATTGCTTTGAGCAGATGTAAAAGTAATCCCCAAAAAGTACAAAAATAAGGTTTTAAAAAAAGGTTTTATCATAACAAATATTTTAAAAGTATTTTTTAATAATAGAGTTTATGAGCAATTTGTAAAACGCCCTTTAGGGTGTTTCTAAAACATTGAAAATCAGCTTATTGGCACAGAAAAAGTCTATGCTACAAACTTGTTCATAAACTTTAATAACTTTGTTTTTCTTAATTTTTCAAAAAAACCGAATCAAAGCGCTCTCAAGCGTAAGTCCTGGTCCAAAAGCCATTGCCAAAAGGGTCTTGTTGCGATCATCGATCTGGGCATTTTTCCAGATTTGTTCCAAAACAAAAACAATGCTTACCGAAGACATATTTCCATAGTTTTGCAAAACATGATAAGCAAAACGGTTTTCTTCAGCAGAAATTCCCAAAGCCTGCTCTGCGGCTTCGAGGATTTTTTTTCCGCCCGAATGAATCGCCCAAAAGTCAATATTTTCAGGTTTTATCTGTATCTTTTTTAACAATTTTTCTACCAAATCGTTCAATCCTTCCTTCAATAAAGCAGGAATATAACTCGAAAGCCGCATTTCGAAACCGTAATTGCGGATATACCAAGCCATGTCGTCTTTGCCTTTCCGTGCCAAATCACAGTGAAAAGCCGAAAGTTCCAAATTGGTTTGATTTTCAAAAACTTCATTACTCACCAAAATTGCCGCCGCACCGTCTGCAAAAAGCGAATTTGCCAAAAGAAAATCGTCCGTTCCCAAAGGTTGCAAATGCAGACTGCAAAGCTCGACTCCTACAATCAACACTTTTGCCCAAGGATCAGCAAGGCAGAAAGCCTGTGCCAATTTCAAAGCATTAAAAGAAGCGTAACAACCCATAAAATTGACACAGGTGCGATGCACCGAACCCGACAAACCAAACTGCTCGATCAGTTCTATATCCAAGCCTGCGGCATACATTCCCGTACAGCTCACCGTTACCAAATGCGTTATTTTGTCTAATATTTCCCTTTGATTGGGTATTTTTTCCAAACAATTTTCAACTGCTTTTCGAGCCAAAGGCAGGGCGTGGGTTTCAAAGGCTTGCATACGGTCAGCGGTGGAGGGCGTTTGCTTTCCGTAGAAATTATTGGGGCTAAATTGCTCAAAATCAGCTAAAACGCTATATCGGAAATCAATTTGACTTGTTCGACAGAGCATTTGCATTTTGCGACGTGCCAAAGTATCGTTCTCGAAAAACCGATCAAAAAAAGCCAAAGTTTGGCTTTGCGAAATCTGATAGGGCGGTACAGCCGTTCCAATAGCATTTATATATGGCATATTTTTAAAAATAATTTGTATTTTTTGTAGGTTTATTGTTTTTTCAGCTTAAAAAGCCTGCCATCATATTTAGTATCTTTGCCAATGCTATACTGAAACTAAATTGGTCGTAAAACGAACATTCTTGTTCGTTTCGGGGCAAACAAGAATGTTTGCCGTACAAAAGCATTCGTTGATTGAGTATAAATTGCTCACCTTTTCGATCCTTATGTTCTATTATATTTTTCTCCAAAAGTAGTCTTTTTTACCAAAAAAGCCAAATAAAGGTCTAATATGAGGCAAGTTTTTGAAAAAATTTTAATTTTTATTGATGTTTTTTTTGAGTAAAAAGCACAAAAAGGTTTAACTTTGAACAAAATCAAAAAGTATGATATTCAAAGAAAAAATCATTTTGGGGGTTGATCCTGGTACTGTGGTCATGGGTTACGGATTGGTAAAAATGGTCGATAACAAACCCGAATTGCTACAGTTTGGGGTAATCCATTTGAGCAAATATAAAGACCATGCCGAAAAACTCTTAAAAATATACGAACGGATTACGCACCTGATCGCAGAATATCTGCCTGATGAAATGGCTTTAGAAGCACCCTTTTTTGGAAAAAATGTACAATCAATGCTAAAATTGGGAAGGGCGCAAGGAGTAGCTATGGCGGCGGCACTTGCTAAACAAATCCCCATCACAGAATACGCCCCAAAAAAAGTAAAGCAAGCCGTTACAGGGAACGGTAACGCCTCGAAAGAGCAAATAGCAGGAATCCTCGTCAAACAGTTTGGGCTAAAAGAAATGCCTGAACTGTTTGACGCTACGGACGCTGTAGCGGTTGCTCTATGCCATGCTTACCAGCAACACAGCAATACAGGCAAGCGCAAGACATGGAAAACATTTTTAGAGGAAAATCCTGATCGCCTCACAAAGCCTCAGACTCCTAAAGAATGAATAAACCAAGAAATTAGCTGTAAGGAATGAACTCAAAAGGAATGTCGACATCTTCGGCGTATTCTTCACCACTCTCGAGCATATCTACGTCTCCTTCTTTGTAGTGCCAACGCACGAGTACAGTACCGTTTTTGTGTTTTTTATAGTCTTCGAGCATATCGAAAATCTCCAAAAATCGGCGTGAGGAACTCGTATTGAAATAAGTCATTTTAAAATTAAATGTAATATTTCGGTTTGGCTCTTCCAAATACTTTCTCAACCATTCCAGAATGGGTTGAAAAAACTCAATGGTATACTCATGGTAAGATTCACCTGACATTTCCAAAATACCCGTAGCCGCATCAAAATTAACAGTTGGTATGTAGGTGGAGCCTTTAATGGTGAAATTTTCCATTTTTATTTTTGTTTAGATAAAAGTCAGTTTGAAAATATTTTAGTTAAAAATCAAAGATTCAAAGGTTTCTATTTTGATAGGTCAATTATAGGTATTTTTCCTATTCGAATCAAATTTTTTGTTCAAAAAAACAAAAACTTAATTCTCATTCCTACCAATAGCGTTCCAAAAATAGTTTTTTTTTCAAAAAAACTATTTTTTCGGGAAATTTTATTTACAAAAATTTTTAAAAAATTAAGCAGGTACAAAATCAAAAGCCAAATAGGTTTCGTTCGCAAATTCTTTGCCGCTTTCGAGCATATCCACATCGGACGAATTATAGTGCCAAAAAATTTTGGCTCGCCCCTTGTGTTTTTCATCATAGCTTTCTAATAATTCCAGCATTTCGATAAACCTACGCGAAGTAAGCGTATTAAAATAACTAATATTGAAATGAACTTCTACAGTACGGTCGGTTTGAGAAAGATACTCGCGCAACCAAGAAATAATCGGTTGATAAAATACCATACTCTGTTCGTGATAAGACTCACCCTCTATGCGCAATATACCGCTATCCGCATCAAAAACGATTTCGGGGGTATAATCCGTGTGGTGAATATGTAAATTGTCCATTGGAACCATGCGAAGGTTATTTTTTATTTATCAATTTTGATTGACAGTGTAAGAAAAGACGTTTCAGCGTCAATGGCATTGATATTATAGCCAAGCGTATTGCTCGAACGGCGTGCCAATTCTATCAGTCCTATATTAGCTCCTGGTCTATCAGGGCGCTGCGGTTCTTTTCGAACTTGTTTTTGAAATTCTTTAAGCCCTTCTTTATCAAGCGTGTTTATGAAATCGCAGCGTTTTGTTATATGATCGGCTTCATGTGCTTTGATAATATTACCAGAATTAACTACGTAGTGGTTAGCGGTTTCGCCAATTGTAATAACCCCAACACCTATATCTCGCTTGTCTTTTTCGGAATACGACTTAGAATGAGAATAATGATAAATATTTTGTGCCAATTCGACCACAATGCCAAAAAGCCGCTTGGCTAAGACTTCGTTGTCGGGGCGGCGGCGCAAAGCTAAAGCGATCAGTGATAAGACCTCTTGGGACATAATGCCCTGAAAGGCTAAAGATACACTGTTGTCCCGAACGTCAGAGTAGAACTTGTGCATACTAAAACGTGGGGCGTTTTGGGTAATTTGCATTTTGTCTAATTTTTTAATTTTAAAAGACTACAATTTGGTGGCTTGCTATGTAATAGCAAATAATCTGCCAATAGCATAACACCGATTTTTAGAAATTGGTTTATGATATTTTCTTTGGCTGACTAATTAACAAGGTTTCAGGGTTTCAAGTTAAGCATTTTTTTGAAATAGCCTTATCGAAAGCTAAATTTTTTTTCGAAATGTGTAAATCTTGTTTAAATTATTCTATAAAAATTTGCGACCGCAAAGGCGGTTTAGTACCACCCAAATCTTAAAAATAAAGCAAAAAAATAGCCGTTCCTTGAAAAGAACAGCTATTTTTTAAAACATTTTTTTATTTTACTTGCCCTGTTAATTTTTGGTACAGCGCCATATATTCTTGGTATTTGGCTTGATTGCCAAGTTGCTGGTGCGTATTTGCGGCATTACCTACAGCTTCCATATTGTTTGGATTGAGCTGAACCGCCTTTTCGAAGAAAGTAATTGCCTGTTGCAAATTCCGAGTATTGTACAAAACCACACCTGCTCCATTGTGTGGCACATCATAGATAGGGTGTAATTGGATTGCTTCAAGAAAATATTTATAGGCATTTTGGAAATCACCCGAATTGACATACAAAGCACCCATATCACTACAAATTACGGCTTTATCGACCATGTTTGTCCCTACATTCTCATACGCAATTTGAAAATAAGGAACAGCTTGAGCATATTGTTTTGAAAAATAATAATTCAAAGCCAATTCTCGGTTCAAATAATACGATTTGGTAAATTGTGGATTTTGGTGCAACTCTCTCAAAAGCGGAATCGCTTGGGCAAAATTCCCCAATCTACGATGGATTTCTGCCAATTTGAGTTTGGTCTGTGGATTGGTAGGATCGCGCTGAATGGATTGTTGAAGACTGAATTGCGCACTGGTAAATTCGTTGTTGCGTTGTTGCGCTTCGCCATATTTTAGCCAAAGGGCAGGATTTGAGGGGTCAAGTGCAACGGCTTTTGTGAAATAAAAAAGGGCTTGTTTTAGGTTCTCTTCCTTGTTGGTGGCTACAGTATCCACATACGAAAAATAAGTCAAACCTAATTGGCGGTTCAAAATATAACTTTCGGGTGAGGTTGGGTAGTCGGTCAAACAAAGCGTAGTATTGTCGTGCCAAGCCATATTTCGGGTATGGGTTTTCCAAGCATAGGCTACAGTTACTGCCGAAAAAAGCACAACAGCCGCCAAAGCAACGGGTTTTCCCAAACTCATTTTGAAAAACAAAAAGGCATCTTCATCTTCTTCCTCTTTAGGATTTATGACTTTATAAAACAAAAAACCTATTGCAACACAAAACCCTAAGGAAGGCGTAAAAGCCAAACGTTCGCCCATAGCATCACCAATTTTGACAAAAAAATTGGAAAAAAGGGCAATAGCAATTAAATAAAAGAAAATTCCGTAGGATAGTACGGTTCTTTCTTTGAACTGTTTGAGTGCCAAAAGTCCGATCCCTACGTGAAAAGCTATCGATAACAAAGATTGCCAATCAGTCAGTTTGGTAAGAGGGATACCATTATAAAAATAAGTAAAAGTAAGCGGGTGCGGGAAAAATAAAAGTTGTATGTATTTGCCCAAAACCCAAAACTTTGTGCCTGCAATTTGGCTAAAACCCTGCGCCGCCAAGATTGGATTTTGCAGATGCGTATGCTGGAATGCCTTGCCGCCTGCCCAATCGAATACTTTATAACGAACAAGTACAAAAACAAGCAAGGCTCCTATAAAAGGCATGGTATAGTAGATAATCTTACCAATACTCAATTCTTTGCGGAAAAAATACAAGGTAAGTGGAATAATGGGGATAAAAACTACAGGAGTTTCTTTCGATAAGAGCGCCAAAAAGTACAAAAATACAGCAAGTCCCATTTGCCATGTTTTTTGCGTATCTACGAACCTGATCAAGTGGAAAGTTGCCATGATCGAAAACATCAAACAGAGCAATTCGTCCCGACTTTTGAGGTTCGACACCACTTCGGAATGCAGGGGATGCACCAAAAACAATACTGTAATTAAA
>JAAFHK010000192.1 GCA_013297565.1 Cytophagales bacterium | reverse complement strand
AGCCCCGAACTCAATTTAATGTAATTGGGCGGTAATTGGTCTATATAAATTCGATTTTTTTCCCGCAAAGCCTCTCCTACTATACTTTCCCCTATTTCGAAGCGTTTTTGTAGATATTTTTTACGGTCGTAGGCATAAAAAGCGATCAAATCCAAATAGGCTTCATCACTCTGGTCTTTTCTGACCAAATAAATGCCGCCTTGCGCCACTCCAATACATTTTGCCAAATCAGAAATGAGTTTTTCTGCAAGTGTATCCAAAGATTCGCCGCTGTTCCGTCCTTCGCGCAGAAGTTTATTAAAATGTAAAAGTGCTTCAGAAGTCCAAGTACGGAGTTGTTCATTTTGTGCCAAAATCTGCAAACTATTCTGCATTTCTTGCAAAGAAGCACCCATTTCGCCCTGTCCAGAATATGCCAAAACTTGCCCCTTGAGTTCGTGTCGGCTAATTTGAGAAGCAAAATTCTGCAAATGGCGCATTTGAGCAATCAAATAATTAACCGAACGGCTAATTGCCCTAAATTCATCATTGGATTCGAGAAGCGAATCAGGAATATTGCCCATTTCCAACTCCTTTAGTTTGAGCTTTAGCGTACGTACTTTGCCCAAGATCGAACTAATAATATTCGTTCCGATAAAGGTAGAAACAACGGTTACAAAAATTACAATAATCCCAAAAGTGATCAACATACGCCTTTGGGCGAGTTTGTTTTGGGCATTAATTTTCAAAATAGCATTTTCTTGCACACTAATAATGAGTTCCAAAATATTGCGAATATCGTCTGTAAGCAAATGCAGGCTTTCTAATTGATTTAATTGATTTTGCTTGATTTCGGTTTGGTTGATTTGATCGATGAGCAGATCGTTGTGGGTTTTAACCAATTTTTTTTGTTCCTCATAAATCCGCTTGGTGCGCGTAACCAGATCATAAACCAAGGCGGCGGTGGCGGCATCTTCGTTATTTTTGGTAGAGTACGCCATGAGAGAATCCATATCACTTTTGCATTCATTTTGCCAAAGAGATTCGTAGCGCTCTGTATAAATCTTGTCGTCAGTAATCAAATAATCCTGTACGGCAGAAGTTGCCTCATCTATATGGTTTTCGAGTTTTCCGCAATAATATTGGATTTGGATAATGTGATGCAAAACAAATTCCTGCCTTTCATTAATCCCCAAATACACCGAAAGTGGGTATAAAATCATAAAAAAGCCCAAAAAGCCAATAGCAAACAGACCCGTAGTAATTTTTCCTTGAATGGAATCGGGGTTAAAACTCAAATTGTATCTTTTTGTAAAAATCTCTTGGGACATGATTTGTAGACAAATAAAAATAATAAAACCTATTTTAAATCTTAAAATCAATTTTTGTACCCAAATCTATACATTTTACAAATCCGAATCAATAAAGTTAGGAGAATTTTTGAGTATGGGCTAAGTAAAACCTTAGCTTATATGGTCAATTTTTTGATTTTTTTAATGGGACCTGGACATACTACTTGGTGGCAAGATACACAGGCATTGACCATCAAATTAAAGGCTTCGACTTGGCTTTCTTGCGTTTTTGCTTCATAAACCGCATTTACTTTGTCCAAGAAGTGATTTCCCATGCCCTCAAAAGCGGCATCTTTGACTTCAGGTTTGGTAGGTTTGGCACTGTGCATTTTTTTGAATTTTTCCCTAAAATCTTCGGGCAAACGTTTTTCTTTTAGGGCTTTTTGGATTTTTTCTGTATCCTCGTACATTCCTCGCATGAGCAAAGCCAGCTCACTATCCTCGTTTGGATAACGCGTTAAGTCTTTTTCAACAACCTCATTTTCAGCCATTTCTGTCTTTTTTTCAGCAGAACATTGCCAAAAACACAAAGAGCCAAAAAGTAGAAAAGCAAATAATAACAAACTATTTTTTATCATAAATAATAGCATTTTTTTGACCAAAAAAAAATTTCACACCAAGTAATAACAAAGATAAAGGTTTATTTACATTCTATAAAGGATATTTTTGTAAAAAACGATAATTATTCAGAATTTATGAATCATATTTGGCTAATTTTTCCATCTGCCGAAGCGTAAAATCCAAAATTTTGACCAACTCGACCACGTAATCAAAATCGGTTTTGTCTAAAACTAAGCCTTTCCGATCTTTCAACCATTTGTCCAATACTTTGTAGCTACCAATCTGAAAATCAAATACTTCCGTAGGAACTCCTGAAATATAATTGCCTTTTCCGATCAGTATTTTTTCCTCACCGTATTGGATTTGTTCTATTTTTGCTTTCTGCAAAATGTTGTGTTTTACACCCAAATTCGACTCGGCTTTTTTCTTGAAAAGATGAATTTCGACCAATTCCCAACCTAAGTTTGCTAATTTTTCGAAGGTTTCAAAATCATTTACAAAAGGAATTTTAGGAAAATCGATTTTCAGAAACTCGGCATATTTTGTTCGATATGTCGGATTGTGCAGAACGGCATAAATATAACCCAAAACCTGTTCAGGGGTAGGTTTTTTGGTGTAAGTTTTTTCTACAAATTGCGCAAATTCGGGCGTAAAATTGGGCGTTTTCTGATCGTTTTCATACAGATACAAACTTGCCCCATAAGACTGCCCACCGATGCAGTGAATTTCCGCAACTTCCGTACTTACGAAAGCCCCATTCCAAGCGCCCAAATCCCAAAGGCGCGTAAAAAGCAATAAAATATTATCTTTTGCTATAATATGTTGCATAAGTTCGAAGGCTGGGCGACTCGTCAAACCTTGCTGATAATACACAAAACGTTTCGAAAATGGTCTGTAATGCAAAGGAAGGATATTTTTTTCCTGAAAAGTTATATTTTTGATGCGCTTGAGCAGATCATAACCACTCGAACTTTTGATCTGAAACGTCTGCGCTTCTTTTTCGCTGTAGGTTTCCGTTAATAGTTTTTGGATTCTTTCCGAAAGCATTTTAGGATCGTAATCTGTAAAAAGCAAGTCCCGATCTATTTTCACACACCCTCCCTTTACTTGAAAAATATCCTTCACACTCCAAAAATCTTCGTATTCCAAATTGACAAAATCTTTACGAACAAACCAAAAATACGGAGCGCTAAGTTCGAGTTTTTGCCAAGAAAGACTTGCTAAACTATTGGTTTTCAGGAACTTAATTTTATCTTTGCGTTTCAAAATTTCGTTTTCTTTGCTCGAAAAATAATAAAATTCTTTTTCCAAAAGCGGCGTTTCGAGTTTGACAAAAATAGCTATAGCTACCCCCACCCGAATATCAAACACATTCGTATCGCCTTCGTTTTTGATCGCATTGCCATGTAAGTTTAATATATAGATTCGATCAAAAGTTTCATACAATTTTTCGCGCATTTTGCGGTGCGTAATCCCATCGAGGTACGAATTATTGGTAATTACTGCCACTACGCCCTGTCCTGCCATCTCGATTTTGTGGTGCGCAAACCGAATAAATTTGATATAATCGTCATCAATATTAATCTTTTTTTCGTCTAATCCTTCCTTGTAATCCTCCAACCAATGCATCAAATCCTTGTTTTTTTCTTGTGTATCCTTGTCTTTTTTATAATTCGAATAGGGCGGATTGCCTGCAATAACCAAAACAGGCATATTTTTTACTTTTTGACTGTCGATGGTTTCTTGTGCCATTTCGGGCATGAAAAGATCAGGCACAAAATTGTCGAGGTTGATATGGCTTAGTGTATTGGTCAAAAAAACTTTAATCCTTTCATGAGCAAGCAATTCGTAACCTTTTTCACGCAAAAACTGGGACAATTTGAGGTGAGCAATCGTATAAGGCGCAAGCAAATATTCGAAGCCAAAAATGTTGTTTAGTAAATGGTTTTGTACCAAACTTTCAGGCACTTTTTGATCAAGGTTTTCATAAACTTGCCTAAATATTTCCATCATAAAAGCCCCTGTGCCTACAGCAAAGTCCAAAGCCGTAACTCCTTGATTAGCAAAGCCTTGCGGCTTGTCGAAATCACGTCTTAAGATTTGATCGGTAGATTTGATAATAAAATGCACGACTTCGGGCGGGGTGTAATATACGCCTCTTGCTCGGCGCATTTCAGGATCGAAAGCCGCCAAAAAATCCTCGAAAAAGTAAATATAAGGATCGAGTTCTATTTCTTCGGTTTCTATTTCCGTTCCTGCGATGCTTATTTGCGGATTGGGTGAATTAAGTTTTTCGTGCCACTTTTCGAAAGAAAGTGAGTCAAAAATGGTATCGGATTCGAAATTATTGAAAACGGTCAGAACTGTGGCAATAATTTGCCGCATATCGTAAAGGTCGTCATTGTCCAAAACCTCAAAAAACGTAACCAATTCCTTGACGACACGAAAAGATTGGGAAATAAAAATTTTGGCATTTTGTAGCGTAATTCGCTGATTTGCGGAGTTCATGCGGGCAATGAACAAACCATAGACTATAGTTTGGGCAAACGCATTCGAAAAAGTTTCTATTTCAATGTTTTCTTGTACGTTTCGTTTAAAAACCTCATAGATTTTAAATAAAGTGCCTTTTTCATAAATATTTTGGTGATTTAAGGAAGAACGCAAATAATCACGGATTACCGCCGCTTTTTCGCCGAGTGCTGTAGCAAAATCCCTTAAATTGGTAATAAAACGAACTTCTGCTCCAAAAAAATCTTTTAAAAATGTTTTGAAAGCAAATAAACTCCGTTCGTTCAGGACTTCGGTTTTTTCCTGAATATCTTGGAACGAACAAAAGGAAAAATGGCGAGTTTCCTCACCTTTTCTGAACCAATACCAATCGATATAATTGGTAAAAAGGACGTGATCGTGCATTTTACGGTACAGATTCAACTGTTCGGACTGCAAAAGCGGTTTTAGGTTTTCGCCCAATTTTTTGGTTTCTACGCAACTCACGGGTTCGTTATTTTTTTCGATCACAAAATCAGGTCTGAAATTCGTATTTTCCAAACTTGGGCGTTCGTGTATTACCAGCGTAGCCGATACTTGCTTTTCGAAATGCCGAAGTAGGTTTTCAATATCAGTCCTGAAAGTATGTTCGTTTGCCTTTTCGAGAGGAACTCTTTGCAAACCTTGTAAATAATCGTAAAAAACCGTAAAACCTGCTATCATAAATTTGAAATTTGAATTTGCAATAATACAAAAAAGGACTTGATTTAGTCTTGATGTTACGAATTTCTGCAATTTTTTCGCTTTTCAGTGTGTAGGTTTGAAAAAAATTAATTTTTTTTGAAAATATTTTAAAAAAAATTTGCACAAAGATTTTTGAAATACTATATTTGTGATCATAAAATTACATCTAACAATATATGTTTAATCAAGATCAATTTTTTAAGCATTTTGGTTTGCGATATTTCGCTTCCAAACCTCTTACCCTAAGAGGCTTGCAACCCGTTTTTAATTGCTGATCCAAACTCCGCTTTTTTTAGCCCATTTGATGGTGTAATTTTTTATTACACTCCTTATTATTTGTTGTCTTTTCTCCACCACAAAAAAATTATTGAACCGATTGTACGGCTTTTAATGCCAATACAAACCGTTTCTTGCCTGCTTGTCTTTATCAAACTAAACGTTCTGATCCATGTGGTCTTGCCTTGCAAAATGGGCATTGTTTCAATGTTATTTTTTCATACAACTAAATCTATATATTTTATAGATTTACAA
Organism: Cytophagales bacterium; assembly: GCA_013297565.1. GTDB lineage: Bacteria > Bacteroidota > Bacteroidia > Cytophagales > Thermoflexibacteraceae > JAAFHK01. The sequence goes on along the minus strand of JAAFHK010000192.1, from coordinate 2,270 downwards.
TTGATTGCTTTGCATAAAAATTTAATTCATTTTTTTAAAAACCCAAAAAATTACAATCATGTTGAATTTTAACAAAAAAATTACATCTTATTTTTTCGCTTTTGCTTTGTTGATCGGTTGCCAAAACCAAGAAGTGCAACCTACCCAAGAAAACACTACAGAGAAAGCAAACGGCAGAGCCGAAGCCACTTACACAAGCTACATGACGGGCGATGCGTCAGACGTAACGACCACGACTACGGGCGGAACGGTGCTAATGGGTGGCAGTACGGACGTAGATGAGGCAATCCGTTGGATGATCCAAAAATCAGGTGGTGGGGATTTTGTTGTGCTTCGTGCTTCAGGGGCTGACGGTTATAACCCCTACATTTACAGTGAGTTAGGCGGGGTTAATTCGGTAGAAACTATTTTGATCACGTCCCGCACTATAGCCCAAGATGCTTCAGTAGCCCAAAAAATCCGCAACGCAGAAGCCGTATTCATTGCAGGTGGCGATCAGGCAAACTATGTGAATTTTTGGAAAGATACTCCCGTAGAAGACGCTTTAAATTATTTAATAAATACCAAAAAAGTGCCTTTAGGCGGCACCAGTGCGGGTTGTGCGATCATGAGCAATCAATATTACTCGGCTTTGAGTGGTTCGATAACCTCGGTAAATGCCCTCAAAAATCCCTACGACCGAACAATAACCATTGGTAATAATGATTTTTTAAACAATCCTTATTTGGCAAACACCATTTCGGATCAGCATTTTACGCAAAGAGATCGGCAAGGTAGGTTGTTTGCTTTTATGGCTCGAATGACAAAAGATTGGGCTTTGAACGCAAAAGGAATTGGGGTTGATGAAATGACCGCTGTTCTCATCGAAGCTAACGGAACGGCAAAAGTAGTAGGCACTAATAAGGCTTATTTTATGCAACGCAATAATAATTCTACGCCCGAACAATGTGTATCGAAAAGAACTTTGACTTGGAACAGAAGTGGGCAAGCCGTAAGGGTCTATGAGGTTCAAGCATCGGCTACTGTCGGAACAAGTGCTACTTTTGACCTTACGAATTGGACAACAGGTGCGGGCGGCACATGGAAATTTATGTCGAGCAATAATGGCGTATTGACTTACTAAACACAAAATTAACAAAACTAACAGTTCTCAAAAAACTGTTAGTTTTTGAATCTTTTTAGCAAGCACAGGCGAAGCCTATGCTACAGTTCTCCCATTTTTTTTACAAATCCAATTAAAAAATTACGATCATGTTCTCAAAAAATTTTAAAAATACATTTGCTTGGGTAATTGGTTTTACCCTATTGGCGGGTTGCCAAACTCAAGAAGTTCGAACCGCAGAAGAAATCACAACAAAAGGAAAGGGCGGTCGGGTCGAATACACCACTTGGATTTCAGGGAGTGCTACAGACGTAACGACCACAACCACAGGCGGAACGGTGCTTATGGGCGGAGGTACGGACGTAGATGCGGCTATTCAATGGATGATCCAAAAATCAGGCGGAGGAGATTTTGTGGTACTCCGTTCGACTGGCACGCAAGGTTATAACGATTATATTTATACGGATTTGGGCGGAGTCAATTCTTGCGAAACTATCGTCATTGCTTCGGTAGCCGATGCCAACGATCCTGTAGTGGAAGCGAAAATTAGAGGTGCAGAAGCTGTGTTCATTGCAGGTGGCGACCAAGCCCAATACACCAGTTTTTGGAAAGATACCAAAGTGGAAGATGCACTCAACTATTTGCGAAATACCAAAAAAGTACCCATCGGCGGAACAAGTGCGGGCTGTGCCATACAAGGCGGGATTTATTATACAGCCATGAACGGCACGATCCGATCCGTAGCGGCAATGGCAAATCCTTACAATTCTTTGATTACCATTAACCGCAATGATTTTATCAATAATCCTTATTTGGCAAACGTGATTACAGATACGCATTATGATAATGGCGGCGGAACAGGCGTAGATGCCGACAGAAAAGGCAGGCACACCGCTTTTATGGCTCGAATGGTCAAAGATTTTAATATTGACGTAAAAGGCGTAGGAGTTGATGAAAAAACGGCTGTTTGTATTGATGAAAATGGCTCTGCAAAAGTTTTTGGTTTGGGAAAAGCCTATTTTCTGAAAAAAAGTGCCTCAACAAGCACACCTGAAACCTGTGTATCGGGTTCGCCTTTGACTTGGAATCAAAGCGGAAATGCGCTTAGCGTTTATGAAATTCAAGGAACTACTACAGGGACAGGCACTTTTAGCTTTGTAGATTGGGC
>JAAFHK010000191.1 GCA_013297565.1 Cytophagales bacterium | reverse complement strand
TGTTGGGGCGATTGTGGTAGGTTTGGTCTTGGGGCTTACGGGAAGTGGTGGCTCAATTCTGACCGTGCCTATTATGGTTTATCTTTTGGGTATTGATCCCATTTTGGCAACCGCTTATTCGCTTTTTGTGGTTGGTTTTACCTCAATGGTTGGGACTGTTTCGTACATGAAACATGGCTTGGTACATTATCGAACGGCATTGGTTTTTGCTCCCCCTTCCCTAATTTTTGTGTTTTTAACGCGAAAATTCCTGATTCCCTCCCTTCCACCTGTCATGATTCAGTTGGGCAGTTTTGTCGTTTCCAAAAATCTGTTTGTGATGCTCTTGTTTGCGGGTTTGATGGTAGCGGCTTCGTATTCGATGATCAAAGGCAAAAAAGACAAAGATATGATAGACGAAGCAGAATTTTCGCTTTCTATCTGGGCGGTGATTTTGCAGGGCATGGGAGTGGGTACGCTTACAGGCTTGGTTGGGGCGGGTGGCGGTTTTATCATTATCCCCACTTTGGTGCTTGTGGGCAAGCTCGATATGAAAATTGCGGTTGGAACTTCCCTTTTTATTATTACTATCAATTCTTTTTTTGGCTTTTTGGGTGATGTAGGCACACAAGAAATTAATTGGCAACTTTTACTTTCTTTTTCAATCCTTGCCGCTGTAGGGATTTTGGCGGGGAGTTGGCTTACACGCCTCATTGACGGCTCGAGACTCAAACCCATTTTTGGTTGGTTCGTGTTGGGCATGGGAATTTATATTTTTCTCAAAGAACTGTTGTAAAAATAGCTTATCGTGTGTAATTTTGCAGAGAAAATTTAAACTTTACAATTATGGTTACTCGCATTCCTGAACAGGATTTTCCAAAACAGTTCGACACCCAAAAAGGTGTTATTTTAGACGTGCGCACAGATTCCGAATACGCCGCAGGACACTTGCAAGGCTCAATCAAATTGGATTTTTTGGGCGGTGAGTTCAATGAAAAAATGAAAGACCTTGATCCAAACGAAACCTATTATCTTTACTGTAAATCGGGCAATCGAAGCGGAAAAGCGGCTACGTTGCTTTTTGAGGCAGGTTTTCAACAGGTTTATAACGTAGGCGGCTTTGATACGTTGAGCCAAACTGATTTTCCTATCGAATACTAAGACTTTCAAACGTTTATAAGTCTAAAATACTTATAAACGTTTTCTGCTCCACGAATGGCATTTGTCAAGAAAATAGAATTTATACAAACTTATAACTCTCTCAAAATCGATAAAGTTTATGAATAATTTGCGTAATACCCTTTAGAGTGTTTCTAATAGCTTGAAAATCAGCATATTGGCACACCCTAAAGGGTATACTACAGATTTATTCATAAACGCTAATACGTTTGTCTAAATTCCAAAATAAAATCTATTCCTCATAATCATCTTCGGTTTTTGCCAAAGCAATCGGAACAGGTTGAGCAGGTACTTTAGGACTTTCGTAGTGTGCTTCAGCCCTATTTTTGATGATTTCGCAAGCCATAAAAAGAGCCGAACGGAAGGAAGAATCATCAGCAATTCCTTTTCCTGCAATGCTGTAAGCCGTTCCATGATCGGGCGAAGTCCTAACGACCGAAAGCCCCGCTGTATAATTTACACCACTCTCAAAAGCCATCATTTTGAAAGGAATCAAGCCCTGATCGTGATACATTGCCAAAACCGCATCGTACTGCTGGTATTGGTGCATACCAAAAAAACCATCGGCAGGGAAAGGTCCAAAAACAAGGTGATTTCGTTTTTTTAGGACTTGCAAAGCAGGCAAAATAATGTCCTTTTCCTCGTTACCCAAAAGCCCATCTTCGCCTGCGTGCGGGTTCAAACCCAAAACCGCAATTTTGGGTTTTTTGATCTGAAAATCCAATTTTAAAGAATCGATCAAAACATATAACTTATTGATTATCTTTTCTTTAGTAATATTTTCGGCTACTTTGCTCAAAGGCAGATGCCCCGTAACCGTCCCAATTCTGAAATTATTACTAATCAAAAGCATCAAACTTTCCTCCTTAAGAGCAAAATTCTTATGATAATATTCCGTATGTCCTGGATACGGAAATTCGGGACTTTGAATATTTGCCTTATTGATCGGGGCAGTTACGACCCCATCTATCAGACCATTTCGCAAATCCGCCGAACTTTGGGCTATCGACAAATACGCCGCACGCCCTGCCTCTTCCCGCACTTTGCCAACTTGTAATTCGTGATTTTCTTCCCAACAATTCACCACATTGATCCGCTTATCGATGGGAGCAGTTCCCGCCGCTATTTGCTGATAATTAAAACTCTCAATGGACAACAATTTTTTATAACGGCTGATTATTTTGCTCGAACCGTAAATCACAGGCGTACAAAATTTTAATATTCGCGAATCCTGCAAAACTTTTATGATGATCTCAAGCCCAATTCCGTTAAAATCACCAACCGTAATCCCTATTCGCGGAAGTGCGTTTGCTGAAAGTGGAGAAGGAATGGGCGTATTGAGGTTTTGTTGTTGATTTTTCTTGATAACCATTTTAAAAGATTTATTGTAATTTTTAATTATATTAGGCAAATATCTAATTTTTTTATTTTTATATTTGGTTTTACCAAAAAAAAAGATTTAATTTGTAAGACAATAGTTAGTACAACAACTAATTTATCACCCCAATAAAAAGATTGTATGCCAATTTATCACAAATTGGGCAATATTCCGCCCAAACGTCATACTACTTTCCCTAATCCAAAGGGCGGTTATTACTACGAACAACTTTTTGGGACAGAGGGTTTTTCGGGCATGGCTTCTTTGCTCTATCACGTGCATCGTCCGACCATGATTCGGGAAATTCGCCAAGGCAAAGACCTTACACCAAAGGTAGTGGTCGATAAAAACATGACTCCGCGCCGCATGGCAGGTTTTGCAGTTGCTCCAAAAAGTGATTTTCTCGAAAGCAGAACCTACCTGATGGTCAATCATGATGTGCATATTGGCGTTGCCGCCCCGCAAAATTCCATGACTGATTATTTTTATAAAAACGGCGAAGCCGATGAAATGCTTTTTATCCACAAAGGCACAGGCAAACTCAAGACTTTTTTAGGCACAATTCCCTTTGAATACGGTGATTATTTGATCATTCCAAGAGGCATGATCTACCAAATCCATTTTGATACCCCCGATAACCGACTTTTATTTGTCGAATCTTTTAGCCCAATTTATACGCCAAAACGCTATCGTAACCATTTTGGACAAATGGAGGAGCATTCGCCTTATTGCGAGCGCGACTACAAACTACCCCAAAATTTGGAAACCCATGACGAAAAAGGCGATTTTGTCCTAAAAATTCGCAAACAAAACCAATTACACGAATTGGTTTATGCTTCGCACCCTTTCGATGTGGTCGGTTGGGACGGTTATAATTATCCTTATGGTTTTTCAATCCATAATTTTGAACCGATTACAGGCAGAATCCACCAACCGCCGCCCGTACACCAAACTTTCGAGGCACATAATTACGTAATTTGCTCTTTTTGTCCGCGCCTCTACGACTATCACCCGCAGGCAGTTCCTGCTCCGTACAATCATAGCAATATCGATTCGGACGAAGTCTTGTATTACGTAGATGGTGATTTTATGAGCCGAAATGACATTAAAGCAGGACATTTTACCCTGCACCCTGGTGGGATTCCTCATGGTCCGCACCCTGGAGCTATGGAACGAAGCATTGGCAAAAAAGAAACCCATGAGTTGGCGGTCATGATTGACACTTTCAAACCCTTAAAACTCACTCAAGAGGCTTTAGGAATCGATGATGGCGTATATTTCCAATCTTGGTTAGAATAAAAAATAAACACGTAAGATTTAAAAACCTTGCAGGTTTGAATTTAAAGACTGTTTTATTGTATTTTTCAAAATAGTAGGAAAAAATTTGTAAATTTGTCCTATCATTTATTTCCTTGTCAATTATGCACATTTTTCACCCTCAAACCCTTTTTAACACAGATGGAAAGGCGAATTTTGTGGTTTTGCCTATCCAAGAATGGCAAATTATTGAGCAGTTATTGCCTTTACTTGTTCTTTTGCAAACCATACAAGAAAGTTTGCAGGAAATTCGCCTCGAACAACAAAAAACGAATCGAACCTTCACCTCTATTTCTGATTTCATAGATGAATGTGAAGATTAACCTTACGCACGCTTTTAAACGGCAAGCCAAACCTTTTACTTAAAAAATACGCTTCTTTAGTTATTGAGCCAAAAGTTTTGGAAGCCATGCTTTACGAATTATGACTTTTATCGAAGTTGAGGTAAAGGTAGAGGAGGAGATTTTATACAGTTGTTCATTTAATTGCGATTTATGACAAATCGGAAATCAACAACCTAACCGATTTTTATCTAAAAGAATTGATAGAAGGTGTAGAAAACACTTAAAAACAATAAAATTTTGCAAATACTTTGTAAAACGCCTTTCAGAGTGTTCTTTAATTACTTAAAAAATTCAAAATCATACGAAACATGAATCTCAAAAAAATAATATTTCCGCTTCTTTTTTTGTTTGCTTTTTCTTTTGCTCAAGCCCAAAACAAGGCTTTAGCAGATGGCGAAATTTACAAAATTCGCATTACTGAAAAAGGAATGTACCGCCTCGACCGCAATGCTTTGACAAAATTAGGCATCAACTTGAGCAACCTTGATCCTCGAAATATTCAAATTTTTGGAAATGCAGGAGGTATGTTACCGCAGGCGAATAGCGCCCCTGTGCCAAAAGGTTTGCAAGAAAATGCCATCTGGGTGAGGGGTGAAGAAGATGGCAAGTTTGACAACGAAGATTTGATTGTTTTTTATGCAGATGCGGCAGATCGTACGTATTTTGATCAAAATACCCAAATGCTGCGACACGAAAAAAACCTCTACAGTGATGCCAATTTTTATTTCTTGAAAATTGGAAATTCGAAAGGAAAAAGAGTTTCGGAAAAAGCAAATTTGGAAAGTTCGGCAAGTCCGATTGTATTTTATGATGAACTGATTGTGCATGAAAAAGACGAAAACAATATTTTGAGTTCGAAAGGCGGAGCAGGAAGAGAATGGTTTGGGGAAATTTTTGATTTTAAAACCCAATACGAATTTGAATACAATCTGACAAATACCGTTCCAAACAGTCCTGTGCGGGTTTTGACCAATCTCATGGCTTTTGCAGTCTATCAATATGACGACAATAATCGGGAAATCAAAACCGCTTTTTCGGTCGGTTTGAATGGGCGCAAATTGGGCGAACAGATCGTAGAGGGTGTTTATAAAGGAGATTATGAAAGCAAAGGGCGGATAGTTGAAAATATTTGGTCGGCAAGTTTGGAAAATACGACAAACCAAAACCTCAAACTCCAGATCGAATATAAACGCAACGGTCGAACGAACGCCACAGGGTACTTGAATTATTTTGATATTCATTACTTGCGAAATTTGGTTTTTTCGGGCAATTCGTACCAGTTCAGAAGCCTAAATAGCCTTCGAAACCCTGTTTCACGTTACCAAATCCAAAACACTTCGAATAATGCGAATGCCTCGAATATCCAAATTTGGAATGTAACAAAACCTACTGAAGCCTCTCGCCAAGCATTCCAGAACAGTCAAAATAATTTGTTTTTTGGGACAAATTCGGCGGTTTTAGAAGAATTTGCGGTTTTCAATCCCGATAATTTGGCTGTTCCTACGGAAATCCAAAAAATTTCGAATCAGGATTTGACCAATTTGCAAAACATTGATTTTCTGGTCATTACACATACCAAATTTCTAAGCGAAGCCCAACGTCTGGCAAAATATCGCCAAGAAAAAAGCGGATTCCGAACCAGAGTTTTAACCGTTGATCAGATTTATAACGATTTCAGTTCTGGGCGACAGGACGTTTCGGCAATCCGCAATCTGATCGGCAAAATCTACAAAACCGACAGTTCTTTGAAGTATGTTTTGCTTTTTGGAGATGCTTCGTACCGTTTCATTGGCGATTCGGAAACGACCAATAATTACGTACCAACTTACCAAGCGCGGGAATCTTTGCACCCCATTTATGCCTTTTGTTCGGACGATTTTTTTGGACTTTTGGAAGAAAACGAAGGAGAATGGTCTGAAAATGAAGCAGTTAGGGACAATAGCACGGTTGATGTAGGAATTGGGCGTTTGCCTGCGGGTACGCTTGTAGATGCCCAAAACGTGGTCAATAAAATTATGCTCTACGAATCTGCTCAATCTTTAGGCTCATGGCGAAAATGGATTTCGATGCTCGCCGATGATGGAGATTACAACCGTCATCAGCTCGATAGTGATTTGCTTTCTACCCAAATTGGCAAGAAAAATTTGCCTTTTAATTTGAAAAAATTGTATTTAGACGCTTTTCCACAAAAGGCAGTGCCTACAGGTGAGCAAAGTCTCGAACTGAACCAAGCACTTTTGAAAACCTTTGATCAGGGAACTTTAATCTTGAATTATACAGGTCACGGTTCGCCTCTGAACTGGGCGCAAGAAAGCATTATTAATTTTGCGGTTTTGGCAAAACTCGAAAACTTAAAAACTTTGCCACTTTTGGTTACAGCCACTTGCGATTTTGGGCGTTTCGATTTTGATAACGTTTCGGGGGCAGAAACTACGCTTCTGAACGCAAGAGGCGGGGCAATTGCCTTGCTTACGACTTCGCGCCCAGTGTATTCGAATAGCAATTTTCTGCTCAATACGGCTTTTTACAATACAGTTTTCGCCAAAAACGACAAAGGTTTTTTGACGCTGGGTGACATCACGCGCATTACCAAAAATAACAGTATCGATTGGGTGAAAAACCGCAATTTTACGCTTTTAGGCGATCCTTCCATGCGTTTGGCGTATCCAAAAGAGGATATTTTGGTCAGGGAAATCAAGGCTAATAATCAAAACACCAAACAGTTTAAAGCCCTCGACCGAATCAGCGTAAGCGGAGAAATTCAGGAAAATAGTCTTTTAGATGTCAATTTTAACGGAATTTTGGATATTGTTGTTTTTGACAAACCTACCAAACGAACCACTTTGGGCAATGAAGACGGCGGATTGACGATGAATTTTGAGGAGCAAAGCCGTATTCTTTTCAAGGGTACGGCAAGCGTGCGACAGGGCAAATTTAATTTTAATTTTATTGTCCCCAAAAACATCGATTACAGCGAAGGGGCAGGCAAAATTAGTCTGTACGCTTCAGACCCAACTCGCAACACTGATGCCAGCGGTTTTACAGAAAACATTAGCGTTACAGGAAGCAATAATTTGGCGGCGGTTGATACGCAAGTGCCTAAAATTCAGCTATTTATGGATACTTTGACTTTCCAAAATGGTATGCTTGTGCGTCCCAATACCAAGATGATTGCTTTGGTAGAAGATGAAAGCGGAATCAACGTAACAGGCGGAAGCGTAGGGCAGAATTTGCTGGTGAGTTTGAGTAACGGCGAAAATTTCGTAGTGAATGAATATTATATCGCTGAAAGGGATTCGTATCAAAAAGGAAAAATCATTTTTCCCTTTAAAGACCTTCCAAACGGCAATTACACGCTGAAATTAACGGTTTGGGATACGTATAATAATGCCGCAACTGCCATGATCAATTTCAGAGTCGAGCAAGAACCTTTTGCGATCTCTGAACTAATCGCCTATCCGAATCCTTTTATCGAATCTACCAATTTTCGGTTTCGCCACAACCGAATTGGGGCAAATTTGGATATCAGTTTGGAAATTTATGATTTGCAAGGGAGATTAGTTGCTTCTCATTACACCGAAGTTTATAATGCGGACGAAACAGTAGAAGCGGCAAAATGGGACACACAGCTTGAAAAAGGCGAAGGTTTAAGGCAAGGTTTGTATATTTATCGGCTCAAAGTAACCGCCGAAAATACCAAACAAGCCAGTTTGGGGCAAGATCAAAGCATACAAAGGGAAAATGAAATTAC
>JAAFHK010000190.1 GCA_013297565.1 Cytophagales bacterium | reverse complement strand
TCGAGGTCTGCGGTTTTGATGTCGAGTTTGGGCAAAAGTCGGCTTTGGACTTTTTTGGCAGTAAGCATTTCGCCTTTGTAACGTTGGTTTTCGAGAGCTTCAGAAATCAAACCAAAATTATCGAGTGCCATGCTTGCTTGCGCCGCATAATTGGCTACCAGATTGGTCATGACATTATCGAAGGCGTTACCCAAAACTTTGAGCAAAACCAAAGAACCCATGAGTTCGTCTTTGTGCGACAGGAACGGCACAACCAAAACAGAATGATAGGGAATTTCCTGATAAAAATGTTGTAATTCTTTTTTGTGATAGCTCCTTACGCTTCGGTTGTTGTAGCCTGTCTGTTGCATGGCTCTGGTAATTTTTTTGGCTTCTTCGGAGTCTATCTGCTTGTAAATGAATATACTATTGGTTTTGACCTCGAGCCAAACGGCATCAGCTTTGAAAGTAGTAATCGCATTTTCGACCAACGTTTCATAAATTTCGAGGGGTGTTTTTCCTTCCAAAATAGAATCCGTAAAACGTTGATAACTAATAATGCTTGAAAATTTTTCCTCAAAAACTGAAGAAGTTGGTAAATTAAAAAGCAAAACTAAAGTAGTAGCGGTGCTATAGATGCCAATAAAAACCAAAAAAGACATCATAAAAACACTATGCGACAGATCGAGGTCAAGCGGGCTAAGGTTAGGGTAAGATTCTAATAACCTAAAGAAATAATACAAAGAAAAATTGACAAAAATCAAAAATGCCAAACTGATAATTTTTTGGCGAAAATTCAGAAAAGCTACCCAGCTAAGACTAAAAGCCAAAACAAGCGACAAAAAGGCAGAAATCCCGACCAGCGGAATATAGACTATGCTCACCAAATCGATATGCAAGAAATGTAGGAGCAAAGCCGCCAAAAGGAAAGTTTCGAACACACTCCAAACGCCTGTAACCCAGCGGATTTTGCGATAAAGAATGAGTTTTTTCCACTTCAAAAAGGCGTGTATGAGGAAAAAAACGAATAAACCTAATTCTATATGATAAAGAATATTTTTAAGATAATCTTGCTGGTGTGAGGCTTGTTCGAGTTCGCCCATCGCAGTCGATACCACAACCGAAAGGAAAGTACAAGTCGCACTGGTGAAAAACAAACTCCACAGGATATTATAAAAATCGATATTGGTATCCGAATCGTTGCGGCTCTGGAGGTACAGATAAGTGAAAATAACAAAACAGTTGAACAAAAAGCGCTTCAGATCGGAAGGAATTTCTACATACTTCAGCGTGTGTTCCATATCATACTGATCGAGGATCACCGCCGAAACCATGAAAATCCAACTTGCGATGGAGGCTACCGCCCAATATTTTTTATATCTATTTAGTTCAAAAATCACAATTATTTTTTATTTTTTGAAACCGAAAAAACATTTTTCCGTTTAATGTAAATTTTCGTATAAAGGTACGATTTCCAAACAAAAAAATACTTTCCCAAAAAAATATTTTTTCAAACCTTTTGCTTCATTTTTTATTTATACCCCAAATCAAACTCTTATCCCTCGATTTATGCCAATCAAAAAAAACAATCCTAATAAAACGCACAAGACTCTTGAGCCTGATGATTATTATTTGAACGAAAAAGGTTTTATGGTTTTTACCGAAAAATATCACCGCAAGCGCGGTTATTGTTGCAAAAATAATTGTCGGCATTGCCCTTGGAAATCTGAATCGGTTAAATCCTGAAAAAACGATCATTTTTTTTCCTTTTTTCGATCTTAAATCAAACAAAAAAACTAACTTTACACAAATCATTTTCAAAAACAGGTTGTACTATGTTTTGGAGGCAGTATTTTAATTGGACAGTTTTGTCAGGCACTTTGTCAGTGTTTGTCAGCTTGGTTTTGGTAGGTTGGCTCTTGTTCAAGTTCGATTCATCGCGTATTTTTGTCGAAGCCCTACAGGACTATAATATTACGGATATTTATTTCTCCAAGTTGAGTGATGAACGCCCGCAGAGTCCCGAAATCGTTTTGGTTAATTTTGGTGATGTAGATCGTTCGACCATTGCCCAAATGATCGAAAGCGTCAATAAATACGAACCAAAAGTCATTGGGATTCACAAACTCTTTGTACCCGAACAGAACTTTGACGATCCTATTGGGGATTCGCTTTTGATGGTTGCTTGTTCGAAAGTAAAAAATCTGGTTTTGATGACTGATGTTGGCGAAAAACATACCGTAGATGAAAATGGTGAAGTAGTCTGGGACAGTTTAGCAAAATCGATCCCGCAACTTAGCCAATATGGAATTTCAGGTTTTGGAAAAGTTCTGCCTGAAAACGAAAAACAATTCAACACTTGGCGAGAAGTTGAGAAAAAAGCCCAAATCAAAGGCGGAACTTTCGAGCGCCCTTTTGCCGCCCAAGTCCTTGCTATGTACGATTCGAGCCGAGTCGAAACCTTTTACAAACGCCGCAAAAACTACGAATTTATTAATTTTAAAGGGGATATTGACGAATTTACCAAACTCGATATTGATAACGTTCTCGAAGACCAATTTACGGCTGAAACCGTAAAAGGTAAAATTGTACTTTTTGGGTATATGGGTAGCAAAGATTACACAGCCGATTTCTGGGACGGGGACAAATTTTATACACCTATGAATCCCAAGCAAGTAGGGCGTGGGATTCCTGATATGTACAGTGTGGTTGTGCAGGCGAATATTATCGATATGATGCTTACCCAAGACTATATCAACGAATTGCCCAATTATGCTCGCTATATTTTGGCATTTTTGATTTGTTATTTTAATATTGCCCTTTTTACGCCCATTAGTCAAAGTCAAACGTATGGTGTGTGGTTTGGTTTGATGGCAAAAGTTATCCAACTGGTCGAGGTTATTATTTTGGTAGCCATCATTATTGGTGTTTTTTCTTTTTTCAATCTTAAACTTGACCTAACGCTTGCTATCTTTTGCGTTTTGCTTTCGGCGGACATTATGGAATTGTACTATAGCCTTGTACTCAATGCTTTTTACAACATTCGTTTTTATCTAAAAACCAAATTTTTTCCTTAAAATTTACTAAAAAAACGCCATGTTTCGCAATTTGAAATGCTTGCGTTTGTCATTGATCGGAATAGTATTTTTTCTATTTTCGCTTAATACACAGGCGCAACAGACCACACCCAATATTTTTTATAAAGACTCGGTCTATGCCTTTATGTTCAAAAGTTATCAGACGGGTGATTTACAACAAATTATTGATTTGTTTAAAGAAAACTGTTTGGAAAATGGGGAATATGATCGAGAAAAAATGCGTTTTCAGGGCATAAAGAGCCGAATCAAAGCCGATATTTATGAATTGGTCATCAAAGCATATTTGGCGCTGGATATGAATACGCCCGCCGAATTTTTTATGCGAAAACTTTTTGCTATTCGGTATGACGATGATTTTAACGATTATTGGTTAGCTTTTCGAGATGCACACGAAAATACGTTTTACGTAGCGCCTAACCTTGTGGCGGGAATGTACGGTGGATTTAACGGAAGTATAGCTAATCTCGATAAAAGACACGCCATTCTTGTACCACTTTCGCAAGATTTTGGGCAAACTTATTCGAAAACCTATCATAATTTTGACAAATGGTTTGCCCGAAGCGGTATGATCGGCTGGCATTTGGGAATACACGGCGAATATGGAATCACCAAAAATATTTCTACCAATTTTCGCCTCCAATACAACAGTTATAAATTTGGCTATGACGCAACCAACAGTTGGCGAAACAATTTGGAAAGTACAGGTACGTCCGACAAGGCACAGTTGGTAAATTATGATTACCAGCATGATCATACCTTAGGTTATGTTCATTTCTACTACGGTTTTCAATATAAAATCCTCAAGTGGAGGCTACAACCCAACTTTCATATAGGAGGTTTTTATAATCGGCTTTTTACGGCTGAAAAAACAGTTATGTTTTTCGAAAAACCTGGACGTGTTGACTCGCAAGGAAACATTATTTATTTTAAAGGAGCAAATTCGACTACGGTATTAAATATAGACAAAGTCATGGCTACTGGTTACTGGGGTATATCTTCAGCCTTAGGCTTGGCGTACCGCTTCGAGTATTTTTATGCAAAAATGGAAGCACGTTACCAATACGGGCTTAACAATGTAGTTGCTCCAGACAGACGTTTGGCATTACCCGAATTGGTTTATGGTTTTCACGATGTTCTCGATGATCTAAGCATTCGCAATCTCGAACTTAGTTTTGGGATTTATGTTCCTATTTCCTACAAATCATTCAGAAAATAAAATACCTTACAAACCTTCCGCCCGCCTTTTTTCTTCAGGCGTAGCAAAATGCAAAAGCGAATAAACATACGCCCCTTTTTCGGTAAGTTGTAATTCAAAAATGCCTTTTGTTTGCATTTCGTTGAGCAAATTACTGGCTTTTTCGAAAGGAATATTCAAATGAACGGCTATTTCCTGAACCGTAATTTTTCCTTCTTGGTTTTGTGCGTAGCGCAGAATAGCATTCGTATATTCGGCTAATTTTCGTTTTTTTGCGGATTTACCAACACTAATAAACCACCAAACACCCAGCACGCAAGGTGCGACACCCAAGGCTAAACCCATAAAAGTATAACCTACGGGATCGTTTTTGAGCGGATCAGGATTGGTAATATTGGCAATAGCCCCCAAAATTATAATTGCTCCAAAAAAACAAATACAAACTGCCAAAATTTTGGCTATAATATCTTTTATCGAGTCCATAAAGTTAAATTTTGATAATTCGTTACGTAATATACATTTTTAGTGTGAGTTTTGCAAAAAGATCATGTTTTTTAATAAAAAAAGAAATGAATATTTTACGTAAAACATTCATAATAAGCATTTTAGTGCTTTTGAATTTGGGTTCAAGGCTTCTTTTGGCGCAGGATAATTCGGCACAGACCAAAACAAGTCCGACTCCGACTCAAGGAAAAAAAATAGAGTTGGTTAGCGGCGCTTCGCGCCTGTCGGGTGATAAACTCACGGGCGAAGAAGTTCGAACGCTACTAAAAGCGCCTCCCGAACAGTTATTTTTCAAGCAAGATTTTACGCGTATGTATTGCGACAGTGCGGTGCAGTATTTGGGACGAAATGAGTTACACGCTTTTGGTAATATTCTGTTGGTCGACTCGGATAGTACGGTTTTAAGGGGTGATACTTTGTACTATGACGGGAATTTGCGCTTGGCGAGAGTTCGTGGAAACGTAACACTTGTAGATCAGGGAAAAACCGTTACGACCAAATTTTTGAATTATAACATGAATACCAATATTGCTTATTATTTCAACGGTGGAACGGTCAGAGATGACGATATGTCGGAATTGACAAGCGAAAAAGGCTATTATAATACCAAAACGAAGATTGTTAGTTTTAAGGGTGGAGTGGAATATGTGGCAGATAACACCTTTTTGGCTTCCGATACGCTAACCTATCATACGCTTTCCAAAATAGTCTATTTCAATGCTCCCACCAAAATTCGGACAAGGGACGGCATGGTCGAAACGCCGGGCGGACAGTACAATACGGATTTGGGAACTTCGACCCTGATCGGACGTTCGAAAATCGAAAACAATGAATATATTATTTCTGGAGATACGCTTGACTATGACAAGGTGTTGGAAAAAGGCATTGCTCAACACAATGTTGAGGTTTTTTTGAAAAAAGATCAGGTTTTGATCAAAGGTGATTTGGCAAAACATGACGGTGTGCGTGGGCGTTCGGACGTTTATGGAAATGCTTTGATGATCAAACCTGACCGTGAGTCAAAAGATACTTTGTTTTTGCAGGCGGATACCATGATTTCGATTAGCAATACCGATTCTGTAAGCACAAACAAAAAAGTTTTGGCGCATTCGAGGGTCAAAATGTATCGAAAAGATTTTCAGGGAAAATGCGATTCTTTGGCTTATTTGTTTAGCGACTCGATCATTCGTTTTTACCGTGATCCTGTGCTTTGGGCGAAGGGTTCGCAAATGAGTGCTGATTCGATCAGTATTATTATGCACAACAACACCATCGACACGATGAAACTTTTTGCCAAATCCTTTGTCATTCAGCAAGATACAAGCCTGAATTTTAACCAAATCAAAGGTCGAGAAATCACCTCTATTTTTCGAAAAAACCAACTTTTCAGGATCAGTGTCAAAGGAAATGCGGAAAGTATTTTCCACGTCTTGGAAGCCGACACCGCCCTAACGGGCTTGAACCGAACGCGCTGTGGGGACATGATTTTGTATTTTTCGGATTCAGGAAAAAATGTTTTGAAAGAAATTCGATTTTATTCCCAACCCGACTCCAAATTTATTCCACCCCAAAAACTCGAAAAAAAGGAACGTTATTTGGAAAATTTTGATTGGCGAACCGCAGAACAGCCGACCCGACAAAGCGTTTTGGGAATCCATACAGACTTTGCCGAATTGGGCGAAGAATGGGCTAAAGCTATGGTACTTTCCGAAGAAGACTTTTTGGTTTTGATGAAAAAACAAAGACTCCTTTTGTACAAAAAAAATACAGATTTGGAAGATTTGAAAAAGAAATACACGATCCAAGTGTTTCCTGTGAATAAAAACGATATTCCTATCGAACGCCGAAAGGACGGTTTCTTGGATTTGAGCCAAAAGATTAAGGAAGAATCGGTTTTACCCAATCGAACGATCAAACAAACGGTCGAATTGCCCAATTTTAAAACTTCAAAAATCATTATTGGACAACAGAAAGACGGAGAATGGCTTTGGAATCGGGTTTATTGGTTTTTATTGTAGAAAATTTGGCAAAAAAAGTCTTTGTGAGTATTTTTCAATCCGCAAAATCCATAACCGTATTGGTTTGGTATTTTTTATGGGGCTGAATCCCGACTCCGATCCGTTTATAAACAGGATTTAGAATATTTTTTCGGTGCCCCAGACTTGGTACGTCTTGGTCGACCAGAAGACTCATCACTATATCAAGCGGATTGGAGTTGCCATAATCGCAGTTTTCGGAAATAAAACCTGCTTGGGGCAAGGCTTTGCGGATTCGCTTATCAAAAGTAGTTCCATCGGGGCTTTTATGCCCTATTTGCCCAATTTTACCCATTTCAGTGGCGTGTTTTTTGGCAACTCCACTCAAGGCTTCGTTGGGCTGTAGGGCGGTCATGGGTTTGGTATTTTGGAGGTCTTTGAGCAGGCTTTGAAACCATTTATTTTGTCCCAAATTATTAGTTTGCCCAAATTCATTTTTAGAATCGGCTTTCCAAACCTTTTCTATATTTTTGGCAAAACCCACAGGATCGAGCCTTGCCAAATTGAGAAAAAAAATGACCTGTTTTTCATTGGCAGTCAAATAAGCGGCATTTTGGGCTGTATTTGCCTGTGCTATGCGTTCTTTTTTCCAAAAATTTTCTACTTTATTTTGTGAAAAAAGGCTCTTTTGAGTAACAAATGAACAAAAAATGAAAGAAAATAAGAAAACTTGAGCTTTCATAAGTATATAAGTTTAGGGATTCGACTCGTTTAATTCGGATTTTAAACCTTCAATTTGTTCAAAGGTCAAACCTGTATCCTCGATAATAATTTCGGTATTTAAGCCACGTTTAAGCATTTTTTTCGCAATCTGTATTGCCTTTTCTGCACTACCAGCCTCTCTTTCCAATCGAATAACTTTACGTTTTGATGCCTCAATTTTGGCTTGTTCCCACTCTTCGGGGGTAATATTTTCGTAACTTACAATTTCGCTTGCCCTTCGCACACCTTCATTTTTTGTATTCAAATTCGGATTTTCGGGGTGATGAATACTCTCATAAATCAAATCTAACCAATCACGGTAATTTTGTGGAGTATCTTGTCCTTTATAGTTCGGATTCAGATAAATCAGTTCGTGATTAAATAATTTGCGTTCTGTTCCTTTAAGATTCTTAGGATTGAGATTGGAAATCAAAACCTCATCTTTGTAAATCTCTTTCGTTTT
>JAAFHK010000019.1 GCA_013297565.1 Cytophagales bacterium | reverse complement strand
AAAGGTCTTTGGTCAAGCCCCAATCCATAAATGCCCCAAAATCAGTCGTTTGCTTCACTTCCAAACACACAAATTCGTCCCTTTGCGCCAGCGGTACGGTCGTAACCGCCACAAGCCGATCTTCAGAATCGTGATAAATAAAAACCTCTACCCAATCTCCTATTTGCGTTCCTTCGGCTACATATCGTTTGGGCATCAGGATTTCGCCTTCTTCAGATTCTAAATAAAGCCCAAAAGGAACTTCTTTGCAAACCTCTAATCGATTAAATTTTCCTATTTCGAGCATAATTTTAGCGTTTGGAACAAAAACATAATATACATTTTAGGCAAATATAATAAATTTTTCGTATTTTTGTAAAAGCTATTTCTCACCCCAAAATATCCTTTTCGTATGCGTCCCCAAAAAATTGTTTTGGCTTTTTATAGCCTTTTGTCGATAGGTTTTGTGCTGTTTTCTTGCCAAAAAGAAGAAACCCAAATGGATACTTTTGCGCTCATTCAGCGCGATATTCTTACGCCTTCTTGCGCTACAGCGGGTTGCCACGCCTCCACTGCCGATGCAAGTTTTGCCCAACACGAATTGGTTTTGGCAGAAGGCTTGGCGTATTCGAATCTGGTAGGAGTAAATTCTAAAAACCAAAATGCCAAACAAGACGGGCTTTTGCGCGTAACCAAAAACAACGCTGAAAAAAGCCTTTTGTACCATAAATTGCTTTTAAATCCCAGTCATCACGGCGGAAAGAATTACGGAAATCCCATGCCGCTTGGTAATAGAGCCTTGACCAATGGGCAAATTCAACTGATCAAAAACTGGATCGAGGGCGGCGCTCCCGAAAAAGGCACAATCGTAACGGAAAGTGTTTTGAGAGATACTCTTCGCCAAGTACCTTATTTTCAAGCACTTGCCAAACCAGCACCCAACGAAGGAGTCCAAGTACGGGTTGAGCCTTTTGAGGTAAGTCCCAGATTCGAGCGCGAATTTTTTGTATATAAAAGTTTGGCAAACAGCGAACCGCTTTATGTGAACCGTATCGAAATCAGTATGCGCAGCAACAGCCACCATTTTTTGATGTACCAATTTGCCCAAAATACACCTGTAAGTTTTATTCCGCAAGAAAATAAAATTAGGGATTTGCGTTTGCCAAACGGTAATATGAATTGGGAAACGGTTGCCAGCATGGGGTATCACATTTATTTGGCGGGTACGCAAACGCCTTATTCGAATTACCGTTTTCCAGAAGGAACGGCTCTGTTGATTCCTCCAAATTTCAAAGCCGATTTTAATTCGCACTATGTCAATAAAACCAACCAAGTTTTGTATGGAGAGGTCTATATGAATCTCTATACTACACCAGCCACTTCTGTCAAAAAAGTGGTTAAAACCTTAGATTTGGGCAATAATAGCCTGCCTTTACCACCCAACACCCGTACCACGCACACCAAAAATTTTACCATGAATAAAAAAACATACCTGATTTCGCTGACTTCGCACACGCATAAATTTGGGGAAAAATTCATTGTAAGAATAAGAGGTGGAAAACGAAACGGCGAAATTATTTACACCGCAACGAATTGGGAACACCCTGAAATTGTAAATTTTAATGAACCGATTGTATTAAATGCAGGCGAAGGCTTGACTTCTGAAATCACATACAATAATACCTCCTCCAAACAAGTAAGTTTTGGGCTGACCAGCGAGGACGAAATGGGAATTATTTTTGGGTATTATTATGAGGATTGATTTTTACAGATTTTTGCATAAAAAAAGCCGAAAACTTTTGGAGGGTTTTCGGCTTTTTTGAGTATCAAAATCCAGCATTATTGCGCTTGTGCCGTTTGAGCAACATTTGGAACTACTTTAATACGAGATTCGGCACTGAAAGCCGCATTTGTATTTGTGTCCCAAACCCTGATTTTCCAAGTATAATATTTGCCAATCTCGACAGGTTTGCCAAGAGCAAGGGTCAGGTTCAAATCCGCCGCTTGCTGTGCTGTAAGGTTCGTACCTACCGAAGTATACAAGTCTTTGTATGCCAAAATTTCCGCACCTGTTTCATCAACTACACTCATTTCAGCGGCAGGACTAACGATCCCCTGTTCATTAGCCGCAAAACCGTTGATACCATTTACGTGCAATACCACAGCAGAACCCAATTCGACTTCTTCATATTCGAGTTTGCGTTGGTTTTGCGACAAAAACACATTGGCTACTTCCAAACCTGTTTTTTCTACTTTTACTTCGGTTGGCGCACCTCCCAATATTTTGAAATTAACGGCGGTTTTGATTTCGGCTTTGCCTACTTTGTCCCAAAAACGTGCTTCCCATGTGTAAGTTTCGTTTGGTTTCATCGGGTTGCCTGTTTCTACGTGAATACTGAAGCCTGTAGCATATTCTGGCGGAACGCCTGTTGCGTCATATTGGGCAAAAATATCATCAGCCTGTGTCATTACGTTACCGTCTTTGTCTTTTACGGTCATCGAACAACCCAAATACGCTTTGTTGTCTTTGTAGGTAAAACCTTCCAAACCACTTACAAACAAAAATAAAACTTTGCCGTACAAAACTTCGTTTTCTTTAATTCGTTGATTATCAACCATTAAGAAAGTTTCTTTTACGGTAAATCCTTCCATGTCGACCTTTACTTTTTCGTTAGAATCTTTCGAACAAGCGGCAACTAAAACTACCATAAGTATCCAAAAAAGGGATTTGAAATGGCGTGTTGTGAACATATCTTTTAAGAAAAAATGGAAATAAAATTTTTATAAGAATTGGGTAAATTACGAAAAAATGCTTTTCCCCTCAAAAGCGGTGCAAAGGTAGGTTTTTTTTTGAAAACTTTTCACCAAAAATTCTTTTTTTTGCCAAAAATCATTAAACTTGAAAGGTTTTTACAAAACACATAAAAACTTTACTTAAAACATGGGACAACTCAAAGACAAAATTGGTTCGGGAGTGATCACAGGGGAAAAATTGAATTTCCTGCTCGATTACGCCAAAAAAAATAGGTTTGCGATGCCTGCGGTGAACTGCATCGGCACAAATAACACAAATGCGGCAATGGAAGCGGCTGTCGAATTGAATGCTCCTGTCATGATTCAATATTCAAACGGCGGGGCTATATTTTTTGCAGGAAAAAGTCTTAGCAATACAGACCAACGTGCCGCTATAGCTGGAGCAGTTTCGGCGGCTCACCACGTTCATGCCCTCGCCGAACTCTACGGAGCAAGTGTGGTTTTGCATACTGACCATGCCGCCAAAAATTTGCTTCCTTGGGTAGATGGTATGCTGAAAGCGGGCGAAGATTTTTACAAAGTGCATGGCAAACCGCTTTACAGTTCGCATATGCTCGATCTTTCGGAAGAACCGATCCACGAAAACATCGAAATTTGCAAACGCTATTTGGAACGCATGAGCAAACTGGGCATGACTTTGGAAATCGAATTGGGCGTAACGGGCGGAGAAGAAGACGGCGTAGATAATACAAGTGTGGATAATTCGAAACTTTACACCCAACCTGAAGATGTGGCGTATGCTTACGAAGAACTGATGAAAGTTAGCCCAAATTTTAC
The DNA here is from genome assembly GCA_013297565.1 of Cytophagales bacterium. Classification (GTDB taxonomy): domain Bacteria; phylum Bacteroidota; class Bacteroidia; order Cytophagales; family Thermoflexibacteraceae; genus JAAFHK01. Next base: position 16,702 of record JAAFHK010000019.1, on the reverse strand, counting down.
AGTTGCGGCGGCTTTTGGGAATGTGCATGGGGTTTATAAACCTGGAAATGTGAAATTAGAGCCTAAAATTTTGGATAATTCACAAAAATACGTGGAGAAAAAATTTGGGACAAAAACACAACCTATCAACTATGTATTTCATGGCGGATCGGGATCGAGTCGGGAAGAAATCAGGGAAGGAATTAGCTACGGAGTGATCAAAATGAATGTAGATACGGATTTGCAATGGGCGTTTTGGGAAGGAATCAAGAATTTTTACGAAGGTAAAAAAGGATATTTGCAAGGACAAATCGGCAATCCAGAAGGCGAAGACAAACCGAATAAAAAACACTATGATCCGCGCGTTTGGTTGCGCAAAGGCGAAGAAACGTTTAAAGCCCGTTTGAAAATGGCTTTTGAAGATTTGAACAATATTAATACTTTGTAATTTCAATCCAAACCCGCAAAGTTTTTGAAACCTTGCAGGTTTGGGTACTTAGCTAATAAATAAATGACAAAACCCATTTTTAACGAACAAAATTTGGCGTTTTCTGAAATCGAAACCTCTTTAGAAAAACTTGGTTTTAGGATTGTTTCGAAAGATTTGGAACGTCCTTGGGGCGGTTTTTTGGTGATTGATGAAAGCCAAACGGCTTTATTTTTGGCTACTTTTTTCGAGGATTTAGAAGCAGATTTTGGAAAAAATCAAAAACTAAGCCCTAAAATTCTCATGGTTAATTCCCAAAAACGTCTTTCGTGGCAGTACCATTTGCTCCGCATTGAAATTTGGAAATTGGTAGCAGGCGAAGCGGGCATAATCAGAAGCCAAACTGATCAACAAACACAGATTCAGATTTTGGAAAAAGGAAAAACCATTGTTTTGGCAAACCAAGAACGGCATCGATTGGTAGGACTGGAGGCTGTGGGCATAGTGGCAGAAATTTGGCAACATATCGATCCCCAAAATCCGTCCGATGAGCAGGATATTGTGCGTTTGGCAGATGATTTTGGCAGATGATTTTGGCAAGATATTCGCAAAGATTGGCTTAATAAATTGTTTTTGAAAAATGGAAATTTTGCCACGCAATTTTGTTTTTTCCCAATTTGTGCCACGTCCTGCCAATGGAAGGCGTTTGGTAATTGCTGATATTCACGGATCGCTACGGACTTTCCAGCAACTCCTCGAAACGGTTGGTTTAAGTTCTGACGATCAGCTTTTTCTGTTGGGTGATTATATTCACAAGGGTGCGAATAGCAAAGGAACGATTGATACGATTCTGGGACTTCAGAAACAAAATTTTCAGATTTTCCCGCTTCGAGGCAATCACGAACAAATGTTTTTGGAATATACCAAATATCCAAAACCCAAATTTACGGCATATATGGCGCTCAAACAGCGCACTTTCGATATGCTCGACACCCATTTGCAAATCCAAAAACCGTATCAAAGTTTTTTGGAAAACCTGCCTTATTTTTATGAATTGGACAATTTTTATTTGGTTCATGCAGGTTTTAATTTTGAAAGTCCGAATCCTTTTGAGGATTATCAAGCCATGCTTTGGACGCGCAAATGGAAAGTTAAAAAACAACTACTGAATGAAAAGCAAATCGTTTTTGGACATAATCCCGTCGAACTGGGCGAAATTATCCGTAGAATAGATCAAAAAAAGCGGAAACTCCCTCTCGACAACGGTTGTGTATATAAAGGACAACGAAAAATGTTTGGGAATTTGCTCTGTCTTGATCTCGATAGTCTGAACCTCTGGGTACAGCCCAATATTGATTACGATAATTATGTGCTTTTCAAACAGAACATTAGCCAAACAAGAAAGAAAAAACGAATGGAATACAAGGAAAAAAAGCAATTAGCCATTTTTCCTTTTGGGAATTATTAAGACAACGAAGAATGTTTTAATAAATAGCGTTTATGAATAAATCTGGATCATATCCTTTAGGGTGTTGTCAATGTGTTGATTTTCAAACTATTAATACAAATCAGGGATTCAAAACAAAAGATGAAAATAAATAAAATATTGATTTTCAATAGATTACAAAAATAAATAGCACCGTAGGTGCGAAATCTTTGTAGAAAAAAATATACTTTTCCTCAAAGAACGCCTTTAGGCGTGAAATCTTGGACATTTTTGGGAAGATTTCACGTCTAAAGGCGTTCAGAAAGATAGGATTGGTCATTTTCTACAAAGATTTCAGCCCTAAAGGGCTTTTTAAACCCCTGATTCGCATTATTAGAAACACCCTAAAGGGCGTTTTACAGTTATTCATCAACTTTATTTCACTAAAATTGTTTTTTAGGATTGTTTTTGCTTCTTTATTGCCTTATCGAGTCTTTTTCCTTACTTTTGAATTTCCAAAAAACATTTTCCAAAAACAATAATTTTATGAAACATTGGATTTTTACGCTTTGTATTTTATTGGGTTTTGCCCAAGCAAAAGCACAAGACACAGTGGTCGAATATGCCAACACGATCACCAAAGATGATCTCAAAAAACACCTTTCTATCCTTGCCTCCGATGCCTACGAAGGGCGCGAAACTGGCAAAAAAGGACAGAAAATGGCGGCTGAATACCTCAAAAAACAGCTTAAAGGCATGGGATTCAGCGCACCCGTGCCAAATGGTAGGGGTGAAGGACACTTCCAAGATGTGCCTTTGACCGAATCGGGCTGGAGCAAAGTATCGATTGTGGCAGGCAAAAAAAAATTGGTACATTTCGAAGATTTTATGATCTATGGAAAACTTGAGGCTAAAAACCAACAAACAGAGGTAGTTTTTGGAGGCTACGGCATCGAACACGCCAATTATTCGGACTATGCCAACCTTGACGTAAAAGGAAAAATTGTGGCAGTTTGGGCAGGAGAACCCAAAGACAAAGATGGCAATTATTTGGTTTCAAAAGATAAAAATCCTACCAAGGGCATCAACAACAACTCGAAACTAAAAACAGCTATGAGCAAAGGAGCAAAAGCCATTATGCTCGTAGCGGCAAAAGACGAGGAATTTAAAATGATGGTAGCTCGTTTCAAGCCCTATTTGAGTGGAAAACGCCTCGAATTGGCAAATAGCAAAGAGGAAGAAGGCGGAATTCCCATGATTTTTGTTTCGCCTACGGCGATTCAATCCGTTTTTGGAGTTTCAGGCGAAGATTTAACAAAAAATGTAAGCGAAATTACCCAAACAGGTAAAAGCACCGCAGGAAAACTCAAAAATACGGTGAAAATGACAGCTCAACGCAAAAAGAAAGCGATTATAAGCGAAAACGTCTTGGGTTTTATGGAAGGAACGGATAAAAAAGACGAAATACTGGTCGTTACGGCACACTATGACCACATCGGGATTGTAGATGGCAAAATTAATAATGGAGCAGACGATGACGGATCGGGAACGGTTACGGTTCTCGAACTTGCCGAAGCCTTTAGTAAGGCAAAAGCCGCAGGAAAAGCCCCACGCCGTAGTATTTTGTTCATGTGGGTTACGGGCGAAGAAAAAGGACTTCTGGGTTCGGAACACTATTCGAACAGCCCTATTTTTCCTCTGAAAAACACGGTAACGAACCTCAATATCGACATGGTCGGTCGGGTAGATTCGGCACACCTCGACAAACCAAACTATATTTATATCATTGGTTCGGATATGCTCTCGACCGAATTGCACAAACTAAGCGAAGAAGTTGCCAAAAAATATACTCCAGAAGTGCTTTTGGATTACAAATACAACACTAAAGACAGCCCCGAACGTTTTTACTACCGTTCCGATCACTATAATTTCGCCAAACACAACATTCCCATTATTTTCTATTTCAACGGAACTCACCCAGACTATCACGCACCTGGTGATGACGTAGAAAAAATCCATTTCGAAAAAATGGAAAAAGTGGCTCGTTTGGTATTTTATACAGCTTGGGAAGTGGCAAACCGCAACAGCCGAGTTGTAGTTGATAAAGCCGATAGCGGAAATTAAGCATTTTTATATATAAAACCCGCAAGGATTCGAATACCTTGTGGGTTTTTTGTTTATTTTTGTCCAAAAAATTCCCTTTTTATTATGAATACCCTAAAAATAGAATACAAAGAAAAATATGCCATTGTCGGGCTTGACAGAGGCAAGGCAAACGCCATTAATCAAGAAATGGTAACAGAAATTCGTCTTTGTTTCGCCGAACTTCGCCAAAACAAGGACGTTCGAGGCGTAATTTTGGCAGGAAAAGAACATTTTTTTTCCGCAGGACTTGACGTAATCGAACTGTACGGTTATGATCAAACCCAAATACACGCTTTTTGGCAGAATTTTGCGGAAATGGTTGCCGAACTAACTGCTTTTCCAAAACCCTTAATCGCCGCAATCACAGGTTATAGCCCCGCTGGCGGTTGTGTTTTGGCGGTTTGTGCCGATTACCGAATTATGGCAACAGGAAAATACCATATTGGATTAAACGAAGTGCCTGTGGGCATTGTAGTCCCACGCAGTATTTTCGAATTGTACGCTTTTTGGATTGGCAAACGCCGTGCTTACCAAAATTTATTGGAAGGCAAACTCATGGGCGCAGAAGAAGCCCTACAGATTGGTTTGGTAGATGAATTGGCAAGTCCTGAAGTTGTTTTGGAAGTCGCTGAAGCCAAACTCAAGCAATATTTGGGTTTCGAATTGGCTGGCTGGCAAAAAAGCAAAGCCAATTTGCGCAAAGAACTACTCGATTCGATGCAAAACTTTGAGGAAGGCATGGCAAAAACGATTGAGCATTGGTGGTCGCCACAAGCAAGAGCCGTTTTGGAAAAGGTGATTCAGCAAATTAGAAAATAGAGTTTATAAATAATTCTGTAGCATACCCTTCAGGGTATGCCAACATATTGATTTTCAGTATTTTAGAAACACCCTAAAGGGCGTTACACAAATTATTCATAAACTTAATAAAATTTGAAAAACTGGGAATGAAATTAACCTATTTCAAGGTTTTGGGCGAACAGAACGAACAAAGCTTGATTATTCTGCATGGCTTTTTGGGTTCATCAGATAATTGGACAAGTTTGGCGAGGCAGTTTGCCGAAAAATACAAGGTCTATCTGGTCGATCAGCGCAACCATGGGCGAAGTTTTTGGGACGAAAGTTTTGATTATCAAGCACTTGCTGAAGATTTAGGAAATTTGATCGAGGCAGAAAATATCCAAAAACCTTTGCTTTTGGGGCATTCGATGGGCGGAAAAACGATCATTGAATTTGCCAAAAAACAGCCCGATCTACCTTTGGCTTTGATAGTAGCGGATATGGGCATCAAACGCAACCAAGATCAACATTCTTACCTGCTCGATGCCATGATGTCGATGGATTTGGAGAACCTACAAGACCGCAACGAAGCCGATCAGCATTTGGCACAAAGTGAAAAAGATTTTGGAGTAAGGCAATTTTTATTAAAAAATTTGTACCGAAACGAGCAGAATCAGTTTGCATGGCGAGTCAATTTAGCGGTCTTGAAACCCGCTTTGAGTAAAGTTTTGGACGAAATTCGTTTGGAAAAACCTATCGAAACGCCTACTTTCTTTGTCAGAGGCACAAAATCGAGTTATGTGCTTGATTCGGATTGGCAGAACTTACAAGTCTGGTTTCCTGATTCCGAATTGGCAAGCATCGATGCGGGGCATTGGGTTCATGCCGAAAAACCAGTCGAATTTTATGCTACAGTCATGGCGTATTTGAAAAAAAATAGCTTTTAAAACAATAAAAACCGCAATTTCTTTAAGATTTTGCGGTTTTTATACTAAACTGGTCATTGGTCGTAAAACGAACATTCTTGTTCGTTTCTGTGGCGAACAAGAATGTTCGCCATACAAAAACTCTTTTGATTGAGTATATTTTGAAAAATCAGGCTTTTGTTTCCGTTTTTTCCACTTTTTCAGGTTTTACAGTAGCAGGCAGAAAGTTTTTGCGTTGCAAAATAATTTCAAAAAACTTTATATCGTTTTCGGTTCTGAAAATATCAAAAGGCAAATAAAGAAATTGTACTTTAGAAAGAAACAGAATATAAGCGTCTTTGCGTTTTTGGATTTGCTGAATCTTGTCCCAAGTAACAGGCATTCCTTCTTTGGCATTTATCATCATGAGAATCTGCCGACTGTCGATGTCGTAGGTATATTTTCCAAATAGCATTTTTCCTTGTTCCATTTGGGTAAGCCCGAAAAACTGGATATACACAAATAGCACATACAAAGCGCTAAGGACTACGGCAATCCCCAGCCCCCACCACACCCAGCCAAGTAGCGCAAACAAAATAATAATAGCCACAGGCACAAACCACGCCCACCACCACAAACGCAAGAGGTGTTTCATGCCTACCTTAATGTAGGTATTGGTCGGAATTTGATATTTTTTGGTTTTGATTGTCATAAGATCGGTAAGAATATAAATTATCGTTTGGCAAAAGTAGGTAAAATATTGTAATTGATTTTTAGAATTATTAATTAATTTTCCTGTAAATTCGCCTATTCTCTAAAAAAAAACCTCTCATGCAAACCAACGATCCTCGTACCATTCGGGCTTGGTGCTTTTTTGACTGGGCAAATTCTGCCTATAATCTGGTCATTACAGCCACTATTTTTCCTGTGTATTATGCCAACGCTACCAAAAACGCCTTTGGTAGCGATCAGGTCGTGTTTTTTGGGCAAACGATTACCAATACTGTTTTGTATTCTTATTCCATTTCTTTTTCGTTTTTGCTGATCGCTTTTCTTTCGCCTGTGCTGTCGGGCATGGCGGATTATAGCTCCCAGAAGAAACTTTTTATGCGAATATTTACCCTTTTGGGTTCTTTGGCTTGCCTTACGCTGTTCTTTTTTACAGGTGAAAACGTTGAATTGGGAATTTTGGCGGCGGTTTTGGCGAGCATTGGGTATTCGGGGGCATTGGTTTTTTACAATGCTTTTTTGCCTGAAATTGCCACACCCGAACGCTACGATTCGGTCAGTGCGAAAGGCTTTTCGTATGGTTATTTTGGGAGTGTTTTGTTATTGATTATCAACCTTTTAATGCTTACTTTCCCGCAGACTTTTGGTTTGGAAAGTGCAGGAACAGCCGCAAGGATTTCCTTTGTGATGGTGGCTCTGTGGTGGATCGGTTTTTCCCAAATTACCTTTTTGGTTTTGAAAGATCGCCCCGTTTTGCACAAATCCGAAGGCAATATGCTGGGTAAAGGTTTCGAGGAACTTGCCAAAGTTGCCAAACAATTAGGCAAATTGCCCAATACTTTACGGTTTTTGATCGCTTTCTTTTTCTTCAATGCGGGAGTGCAAACGGTGATTTATGTGGCGGCAATTTTTGGAGAAAAAGAATTGCAAATGGACGGTAATAAGCTGATTGGGACGGTTTTACTGCTCCAGATTGTGGCTATTTTTGGGGCATATCTCACTGCCAAAATTTCGGAGTGGCGAGGGAATAAATTTGCCCTGTCGATCTTGTTGGTTACTTGGGGTTTGGTTTGTGTGGCTTCGTATTTTGTCCAAACCGAATACCAGTTTTATGGTATTGCGGCTGTGGTTGGGTTTGGTATGGGTGGAGTACAATCCCTGTCGCGTGCCACTTATTCCAAACTTTTGCCTGAAAATACGAAAGATACGGCTTCATTTTTTAGTTTTTATGACATTGTGGAAAAATTGGCAATCGTTTTAGGCACTTTTCTTTACGGTTTTATCGAATCACTAACGAGTAATATGCGCTTGAGTTCGGGTAGTTTGGCTGTGTATTTTCTGATCGGTTTGGTGGTTTTGAGTTGGGTACGCATTAAAAAAGTGTAGATTATGAATATATTAGGTAGAGTTAAAAACGGATACCAATTACCATAATATCGTCCGTTTGTTCCTCACGTCCTGTTTCCATCCAATCTTTAAGTGTAGCCTCTAAAATTTCTTTTTGTTCATTAAGATTAAGTGAATTAATCGAATACAATAATTGTTTGAACCGTTTGCTCATAAATTTGCGTTTTTCAGTACCTCCGAATTGGTCTTGATAACCATCTGAACAAAGGTACATAGTGGTTGGACAGGACACATCAATGAGGTGTTTGGTAAAAGTTCTTTTTTCGGCATGATCTTGTTTTCCGCCTATAGGTTTTTTAGTTGCCTTAATTTCAAAAAATTCGTTATTTTGAACGTAAAAAATCGAATTCATGGCTCCTGCGTATTCAACGGTTTGATGATTTGGGTCATACACACAAAAAACCAAATCCATACCGTCTCGTCCTTCTGTTTGCTCTTGACGTAAAACGAATCGAATACTTTCGTGCATTAAGGTCATGATTTGTTCTACAGTTGTGATTCCGTTTTCAATAATAATTTGATTCAGGATTGCTGTACCAACCATCGACATAAAAGCTCCTGGTACGCCATGTCCTGTACAGTCCGCTGCTGTCATAAAAACTTTGTCTTCTTTCTTTTTGCACCAATAAAAATCGCCTGAAACAATGTCTTTGGGTTGAAAAAAGACAAAAGTTTCTGCAAAATAACTGGAGATTACTTCGTTTGGTGGTAGCATCGAATGTTGTATGCGCCTTGCATAGTTAATGCTATTGGTAATGTGTGTATTTTTATTTTTGATGTCCTCATAGGCTTTGTCGAGTTTGCCTTTGGCATCGAACAGAGTGGCATAAATTTGTTGTAGATGTTCGTGTTGCGTTTGAATTTCCTCTTTTTGTTGATTAATCTCCTCGTTTAAAGAAAGCAATTTGTCTCTTTGTTCTTCTATTTGTTGTTTTTTTTCTTGAATTTCGATGGTTCTTTCGACTACCTTTTTTTCAAGCACCTCATTAGCTTCTTTTTGCATTTTAATAATTTCGGCTTGGGCTAGCTCTTTCTCTTTTTTAAACAAATTGTATTTGTCACTAAGGGCTAAGGAGAGCAAAAAAACCTCGAGAACTGCCCCAATTCGCATGGCGTGTGAAGTAACAAAATTGGGTTCTATGAAGCCAAAATTTCTAAAAGAAAGCATTACCCCCCCAATTAAAAAGAAAACCCAAGCTAATAAAAAATAACGTGCCGATTTGTTACCACTTTTCAAACACACAATTCCCAAAATGATCAGAAAAATACTATTAAACAAAGAAACTGCTCCTGCTGAAGAAATAGCGATTCGCATAGGGATCAAAAAACTTACACTCAACATAACCAAACTAATCAAAGTAATAGCAAGAAATAGTTTATTCAATCTTGGGGCATATTTTTTGGCATCTAAAAACTTAATAGCGAAATAGCAAATTGCCAAATTGGTAAAATGCATGGATAAAGGAATGGAGATATTAGCTATATAAGGATAATTTCCCCATAAATATTGAACGGTATGTGCGCTGTAACCTGCCTGCAACAGAAAGGTGCTAAATACACCAAATATATAGTACAAATAATTGTAATCTTTTAGAGAAAAAAAAAGAAAAATATTGTACAAAATGATAATTAGCAGAGACCCAAAAAAAAGTCCGTAGGTAATTTCTGAATAAATATTATCGACCAGTAATTCTTGGGGTGTATATAAAGTGGGCGTAACTTGTAAAGAACCTGAAGTACGAAAGCGAATATAATAGGTTTGGGTTGCGGTATCTTTTAATGAAAGGTTAAAAATAAAATTTCGGTTCGATACGCTGCGCTGATCAAAAGGAAGCATATCTCCACTATGCTCAACTTGCCATTGATTGGGGGCTGAAGAATAATAAAAATCCACATGGTCGATCAATGGATATTCAAAACCTAATAAATAGTTAGGATTTTGATTTGGGGAACTGTTTTTAACGGTAATTCGCAACCAAATGGCTGATGAAGTAACCCCAAAATTGATACTGTTTTGTGTGAGTAAGGTAAATTTTTGCTTAATTGCCTTTTCAAAACTCAATGTGCCTGTTTTGTCTTCATAAAATGAAGAGGCATTTTGAAAAGAATACACACCCTTCAAATCGGAAAGTATTAATGGACTCTCTTGCCCCCAAAGAACACTTTTCCCAAAAAAGAGCAAAAAGAGGCAGAATAAAAGAATATTTTTTTTCATAGTCTAAACTGTTCTTGAATAAGGCGTTTGGCATAAGCACAAGTATTACCCATGATTTCGAAAGAAAACAGGGAAGAAGCATAATAGGTATTTGCCTGACCTTGCAAGGTTTCTAATTCTTTATAAAACCCACTTGCATATTCTACAGGCGAAACATGGGGGAAATACTTCCATTTTTTTTGTTCGAAAGCCTCCAAGATTTTTGCCTGTTTCCCTTCGTAGGGTGGCAGGCTTGTCAAAACACTTTTTATGCCATCTATGATGTCCTCTCGGCTTGCTTCAGGCTTTATTAAAGAGAAAAAAACAGCGTGCCGATCCTGTTGATAATCTTTAATGTAGCCTGTATATCCTTTTTCGTTCATAGGAATACTCGCTACTACGCCTGCAGGCAAACCCTCCACACTACAAAGTGTAGTTGCCATACTAATACAATCGATTTTTCCAAACAGTTCTTTTTCCTGATCCGATAAATCCAAAAAAGAAACCGATTCGAGATCAAGTGGTGTCGAAAGTATCAGATAATCAAATACTTCGGGTTTTTCTTTTCCCTTCAAATACACCTTTACTTGTTGATTGCGTTCTATTTTTTCAATCGTACTTGAGAGTTTTACATTGACTTGTTTAGCTACCAATTCGCATAGGTTTTGAGAACCTTTAGTAAACACTCTTGGGTATTTTGTCCATATTTTCATACCTGAAAGAAGCAAAGAAAGCCAATTTCGGATTCCCATAAATTTTACAAAATATGCCGCCGAAGTATTATCAAAAGAGCCATATCCTTGTACTTTGATTACAAACATCAGAATTTCGATAATTGCTTGTAGTTTTTTTTCGGCAAGCCAAGTTTGCAAAGGTTTCATCAAATCTTCGGGCGTATCGGCAAAGCTCGAATTTGGTTTCGAAAATTTCCGATAAGTAATTCCCGTAAGCCATGCATAACGCATAGCCGCCCAGGGTACCTTAAGCAAAGAATAGCCCGAAGCAAGCACCGATTCTTTAAAATTCAAATATTTTTTTTGATTACTGTCGTAAATCACAGGATCGATAGACTTTCTTGTTTCTGCGCCTACTTCCTTTGCCAATGCCAAAAGATCGGTATAACCGCCCAGCATTTCGTGTCCGCCCATATCAAAGCAATCACCATCATACGAAACCGTCCAACATTTTCCACCTACTCGATCTTGTTTTTCATAAACTACTACTTTAGTAAAACCTTGTTTTTTCAAAAAATAGGCAGCTGTGAGTCCCGCTATACCTGCACCCACTACACATATTGAGGAGTTTTTATTGATCATGGTTTTTGTTTTTTATAATAAAAGAAAGCGTAAAAAATAGCAAAAGAAGCCCAAAAAGAGACTGTTGAGGAATACTCCAATAGATAAGTGCAACCACTAAAGACAAAGCCCAAAGAATGATATTAGCCAAAGTGATTCTTTGTAACCATAGTTCTTGAATGGGTTTCTTGATTGCTAAAAAGTTGATCGAGATCACAAAAAACATAAAAAATGCCCATGTGAAATCATAACCTGCAAGGGTTTCATCTAAGGTGCGCTGTTTGCCCATTCGAGCTATTGGGTAGGTGTCCATCAGCTCTACCAATTCCTTACTTTTTTCATCTACCACAGGTACAGGCAAACCGTCCCTATTGTAGTAAATATGAGAAATAAGCAAAATAACAGCGGCAACTATGCCGAATTGAAAAAAACGTATTTTCATAACTTTAATTTTTTGGGAAATGCGTTTCCACTAAGTTTTTTGAATAATTAATAATATTTTCGACCAATTCAAATGCCAACAAGCCACCTGTATAAAAAGTATTCCGTTTGCCTTGTAATTGCTCAAATTGTTCATAAAAGCCTTCGGCAAGGTTTTGGCTACTGACGTGCGGAAAATATGCCCATTCGTCATAAGTATAATACTCCCCTTCCAATTTTCCACCCATTTTTTGAGCATAAACCTCATTATTTTTTAATATTTGTTCTTTAGGAACGGCTTGGGAATATTTGCTACGGGTATAAAAAGAAACCAAATCGTTATCAGCAAACTGTTTGGTAACTACATAAGGCTCGCCAAACTGCGGTTCGGGTAGAGTAAAATTGACCGCAGATAATTTTTCTAATTGCTTGCTTCGGTAAGTAGTTACGGTATAAGGATCGTAAAAAATTTTACTGAAAAGTGCTTTTTCGGTTTCTGACCAGTCCTCAAACAAACCCAAAAGATTGACAGAATCCAAGGGAGTCGCTACAATCAAATAATCAAAAATTGCGTGGTGAGAAGATGAACTTATTTTGTCCAAATGTTGCTCATGCTGTTTGAAATCAATACTAATCAAATTATATTCTCGATTGATTTTTAGAATTTCTGCATCGTAAATCACATCGAGCTGCCAAGAAATTTTCTCCAAAAAGCGTTGATAACCTTCCTTAAAACGTTTGGGATAGCCCATAATGTGCGGGTTGATTGCCGCTAATGACAAGTTCATAAATGTCCCTATTTTCATATATGATAGGGCGTAAGCGGTTGGTATTTCGTTCAGATCACTATACCCCATGAGAGAAATGGGAATTTTGAACATGGTTTTGAGGTCAGACAGACCTTCGCTATCAAGCCATTTGTCAAAAGTTTGACATAATTCAGGGTATTGGCTTATGTTTTTGAAACCTGCTTTATCAGGAGGCATGATACTATATAGTTTCCACCTTTTGAAAACAAACTTGATAGATTGGAAAAAAATAGCCCAAATAGAAGATTCAGCACTAACAGCTTTTAAAAGGCTCAAAAAAGTGTTGTTTTGGGGATCGAACGCTGAAATACTGCTTTCTGTGAACATCTCGGCTTTCATTTCTTTGGCTAATTTCATTACTTGTTTGTATGAAGAAGTAATGTAATTAGCCCCTAAGTCAAAGGATTTACCCCCATAAGTGATGGAATTACATTTACCACCAACTTTTCCTGCTTTTTCTAAAACAGTAACATTTTGATAACCCCTTTTCTTTAAAAAATAAGCGGCTGACAAACCCGCCGAACCAGCTCCAATGACACAAATGCGAGAATTTTTATTGGGCTTCATTTGACAGTGAAAAAATATTAAAGCTATGTAGATTTTATTTGAAAACAGATACTACCAAAAGTAATTTATTTTTTTTGATAATTATAGTTTTGCACAAAAAATTTTAGGTTTGATTTTTTTATATCATACAAAAAATTCATTTTTAGTAAAACTTTGTTACAAATTTTCTTGACAAACCACACGAAAATCGTTATATTTCGACTCGATTAATTATTTTCATTCTGCCCATTACCTATTATTCCACACTTTACTCCTTTTTCGGATCATGCGGAAAAATTACTTATTATTTATTTTGGCTTGGTTTTGCACTGTAGGCAGTTTGCTCGCACAAGGGCGGATTGTAACGGGCAAAATCACAACGGCTGATGACGGTTCGCCTTTGCCAGGGGTGAATGTGCTGATCAAAGGCACTTCGACAGGCTCGATCAGTGATGTCGATGGCAACTACAAAATTAGTGTTCCAAGCGATCAAGCCGTTTTGGTATTCAGTTTCATTGGCTACAAAGCCCAAGAAATTACTGTAGGGGCGCAAGCTACCCTTAACGTAGTTTTGGAGGTAGATGCCAAACAACTAAGCGAAGTGGTTATTACTTCCTTCGGTATAGAACAGGAACGCAAATCTTTAGGCTATTCGGTTCAGGAAGTAAGTAGCAAAGACCTTTTGAAAGGGCAAGATGCGAACCTTGTCAATGGTTTGCGTGGGCAACTTTCGGGGGTTATGATCCAAAACTCAAGCGGTTCGCCAGGGGCAGGTGCTAATATTCTGATTCGTGGGATTACCTCCATGTCGCCTGGGGCAAATAACCAACCGCTTTTCGTGGTCGATGGGATACCCGTAAGCAACGAAACCAATGCGGGAAATACGCAACCGAGCGCAGGCTCAAATGCTGTAGCGGGAAGTTCGGAGCAGTTTTCGGCTACGAACCGCATTGCCGATTTGAACCCAAATGATATTGAGTCTATTTCGGTTCTTAAGGGGCCTTCGGCTTCGGCTTTGTACGGTTTGCGTGCCGCCAATGGCGTAATTATTATTACTACCAAAAAAGGATCCTCAGGAAAAGCCACCGTAAATTATAACGTTTCCTACGGAATAGATCAGGTCAATAAAATTCCTGAACGCCAATCGATCTATAGAGAGGGGATTCAAGGACGCATTAGGTTATTGGCTAACCAAACTCTTGATCCGACCAAATTCCAAGATTTTGGTCCCAAACACCCTGACGGAGCAAATGTGTATAACAATTTTGAAAGTATATGGCGCACAGGTTATAGCGTGAATAATAACCTAAGCGTATCGGGCGGAAATGATAAAACAACTTATTATTCTTCGTTTTCACACCTTTACCAAGAAGGCGTAGCCCCGAACAGTGATTGGCAACGTTTGAATTTTAGCCTCAAAGGTTCGACCAAAATTACGGACAAACTCAAAGTTGATGGCTCGGCAAGTTATATCAAATCGGGCGGGGTTCGGGCAAACGGCGGCGACAAATCAATCCTTTCGGCTTTGAACTATCACTCCTCCACGTTTGATGTGAATGATTATCAAAACCCTAACGGCACGCAAAAAAGCTACGCAGGCACTATTATCGACAATCCTCGCTATTTGGCAGAAGTATCGACTTTGACCGATGACGTAAATCGTTTGGTAGGGTACTTGGGTTTGAACTATAACCCAACGGATTGGCTAAGTGTTCGTTACCAGATTGGTACGGACGTTTATAGCGATTCGCGCCGCAGGGTTGCCCCTCCAGGTCTTGACGTTTCTACGCAAGTAGGCGGTTTTTTGGTTGAGGAGCGCTATAACTATCGGGAAATTAACTCGAATTTATTAGTTACCATGAGCAAACAAATCAACAACGATTTGAAAGCAACTTTGGTTTTGGGTAATCAAATCACAGACATTGATGCTTCGGGCGTAAGCGTAAGAGGCGAACGCTATACTTTGGCGAATTTCAATGAATTGAGCAATACTTCGGTGTATTTCCCCAGCCGTTCGGTTTCGGTTCAGCGGCTTGTTGGCGTTTTTGGAAGTGGCAGTTTAGAATACAAAGGTATGCTGTTCTTGAATGTTACAGGTCGGAATGACTGGTCTTCGACCTTGCCTATCGAAAACCGTTCGTTTTTTTATCCTTCGGCAAGCCTTTCCTGGGTATTTAGCGAAACCTTCAAATTGGCAGAAAATCCTATCTTGAATGCAGGCAAAATCCGTATTTCTACCGCAGGAGTCGGCAAAGATGCCTCTCCTTACCAAGTGGGCAATTATTTTACCTTAGCCAACGGTTTTCCTTTTGGTACGGTCAATGGTTTTCGCTTGAGTACTCGTTCTGGCTCGCTGAATCTGCAACCCGAACGCACAGTTTCCTACGAAATTGGGACGGAATTAGGCTTTTTACGCAATCGAATTACGCTTGATGCCACGTATTTTGTTCAGGACAGCAAGAATCAAATCACGACCATTCCAGTCAGTAATGCTACAGGTTTTGCAAGTTTCGTATCCAATGCGGGTATTGTCCGAAACGAAGGCATCGAATTACTTTTAAATGCCCGAATAGTGGATAATGCTCATTTTCAATGGTCTGCTTCTTTGAATTTTACCAGAATGCGCGGCACAGTAAGCACCATGCCCGAAGGGATTAATGAAATTGTTTTCCAAAATGATTTTATTGTCAATAAAATCCAACAAGGAAGCCGTTTTGGTGATCTCTGGGGCTATCCTTACAAGCGCCGCAATGGGCAACTTTTGATTGATGCCAATGGTTATCCTTATACTACCTTTGATACTTTGAAGGTCGTAGGAAATGCCATGCCAGATTGGTTTGGCGGGATTACTAATACTTTTAGCTACAAAGGCGTTTCCCTTTCGTTCTTGATCGAGGTTCGGCAAGGAGGCGATGCCTTCGATACAGGTATGCGCAACCGTTTCCGTAATGGCGTAGATATTCGCAGTGAAAACCGCAACCAAGAAGTGGTTTTTAATGGCGTAACCGAAACAGGACAGCCCAATACGAAAGCCGTATTTTTGGATCGGGACAATTTTTATAACAATGTTGCCCGCTACGCCAGCGTGTCTGATGTTTTGTTACAAAAAACATCTTGGGTTCGTTTGCGCAATGTTTCGCTTTCCTACGCCTTGCCTGAAAGCGTACTTGCCAAAACTTTTATCAAAAACTTGCGCCTAACGGCAACAGGCAATAACCTTTTGCTCTTTACGCCTTTTATGGGTTTCGACCCCGAAGCTATCCAGAACGGAGCAGGAAGCAATGCTTTTGGTTTTGTAGGGCAGACGATCCCTGCCGTTCGCAATTTTACTTTTTCGCTTAACGCCACTTTCTAAACCAAACAGAAACCCTATTTTATGAAACGAATTTCATTTCTTCATATATTTTTTTGTACGGCTTTGGTTTTCCTAACCAATTCCTGCGAAAGTTTTTTGGGCGGAAATACTAATATCGACCCTACTCGCCCGCGAACCGCTACGCTTTCGGCACTTTTGCCTGCGGCTATAGAGGCAACCAGCCAAAACCATTATTCGGCTGGGTTTCAGGTTTCGCAAATTACCCAACATACGTCTTCGGTTTTTGGGGCAGGAGCAGACATTCATGCCAATGAAACCCGCTTG
>JAAFHK010000188.1 GCA_013297565.1 Cytophagales bacterium | reverse complement strand
AATTTTTAGGTGTGGCATAAGCAGGTTCGTGGTTTAAGAAACCTATAAGATATTGAATCTTATAGGTTTTAGTGAGTTATCATTTCAAATTTAGGCAGTTTCTGCTTCGGTTTGCTCGAAAACTTCAGGGGCAAACTGCCAAAGAATATTGTACCAAGTAATGAGTTTTTTGATGTCAGACGGATAAACTCTTTCGGCATCATAATCTGGTAACACTTCGCCCAGAAAGCTGAAAAGTTCGGCATTTGAAGCGGGCGTTTCGAGAATTTGTGGATATTTTTCTTTGATACTTGTCAGTACAAGCCCTAAAGAAACCGAACCTTCGGTACTGGTGGTGTAGATCGAGATTTCTTTCAAAACTGAAACCTTGTAATTGGCATTAGTTACCAATTTTTTGCGCTGTTCGTCAAGGCTTTCCAAAATTACGCCTGTTCGCGCAGGTTTTACTACTTTGAATAAGCCCGATTTGCCTGTAATAGCGGCGATGTCCTTTAAATTCATAGTTTTTTAATTTTTTTATGAAAGTTTTAATAAATTGGTCTGTTGTATTAAATTCAAAATTTCAGTTTTTCCTTTGTGTTCGACAGCCGAAGTTACAAAATACTGGGGCATTTCTTCCCATAAGTGCGCCATTTTGCGTTTGTATTGGGCTACTTGGCTTTGAATCTGGGGTTGCGAAAGTTTATCGGCTTTGGTGAAAATGATTACAAAAGGAACGCCATTTTCGCCCAACCATTGCATAAATTCAGCATCATTGTTTTGCATTTCGTGCCTGATATCGATCAGGGCAAAAGTACAAAGCAGATTTTCACGATAAAGCAAATAATCTTTGATCATAATCGAAAACGAATCGCGCTTTTCCTTGCCCACACTCGCCCAACCGTAACCAGGAAGATCGACCAGATACCAGGTTTCATTGATCAAAAAATGGTTGATTAATTGCGTTTTGCCTGGTCTGGAGGAGGTTTTTGCCAAACTACTTTGTCCTGTAAGCATATTGATCAAAGACGATTTTCCCACATTCGACCTGCCAATAAAGGCATATTCGGGCTTGTCGGGTTTGGGACAACGTTTGTAATCGGTATTACTAATGACAAAATCGGCTTTTTTGATCTGCATATTTTTTTGATGACAAAATTGGACTGCAAAAATAGAAAAAAAACCTGAATCGCAAATAAAACGGTTTTTTTTAGGTGAAACCCAAATTGATATTTTTACAAATTCGCAAATTGTTGTTCTATACTTTCGCTATCGAACCAAGAGGGCAAAGTGGCAGGAATTTTTATCTCTCGCAAAGTACGGTTGGCTTGGCGGTTATAATTGTAACGATATTTGTTGGCACGTATGCAAAAAGCATAAAAAAGTTTTTCGCTTAATGTCATTTCTCGTTTGGGAACTAAAACCATTACGTGAAAACCTGTATAAAAAGGCTCATCTTGCATAAAAGTTTCTAACACTGAACCACTTACAGCTACTGTTAAAAGCCCTGCTGCAAGTGGTTTTATATTTTCTATAACTCTTACAAAAGCAGAAATACCATTATTTTTAGAAGTTCGAGAAACAAAATTAACGCAATCTTCTTCTTTTGTTTCTACTTCTTCTAAGGCATTGAGGGCAAAACTTGTTCCGTAATCAACTTCAAAAAGGTCTTCGACTGAAACAAGATTTGCTTTTTGTATATGGTTTTCGGTTAAATGCTTAGATTTTGAATTTATCATTTTGTAGGCAATGAAGTTTTTAATCTCCATTTCAAGTTGAGTTGATGATAATTCTGAATAATCTGTTTCCATATACGCCTCTGCACACCATTCATCTTCGATACCTACTTTTTTGAGTACACTAAAACCTGCAATTTCTCTTTTATTGAAATAAGCATCAAGCCATTTTGCTTCAATTTCCTTCCAATTTCCATTGTCTATCCTGCCTTGTGTTTTGGTTTTGATAAAGCCATCATTTTTCCAATAGCCAAACCAAGTTTTATGATAAGCATTTTGTTCGTGTGGAATATGTGCCGAAAAAATCATAATGCAAGGCACAACACCAATCGGATAAAATAAATCATCAGGCAGAGAAACCACCGCATCAAGCCTATGTTTTTCTAATATTTTTTCTCTCAAAGGGTGCGAAGCAATAGCACAAGACATCGGCACAATGGCAAGTCCTATTCCGTTTGGTTTTAGGCAATCCAATAAGTATTCAATAAAATTCAATTCGTGCAGTCCGCCACCTTTTTGTGAGTAAGGCGGGTTCATCATACCTACTTCTGCTTTTCCTTTTACCGCCGCCACAATTCCATCATCAAAACAACTTCCTTGATACAAATTTGCTTTGCCATCTCCTCTTAAAATCATATTGGAAGCCGCCAACGCAAACATATTCGGCTGTTGTTCCACACCAATTAAACAATTTTGCTTGATATTTTTAATCACGTCTTCCTTGCCTTCTGCTTTGTTTATCATGACAGACATTGCAGAAATTAAGAAACCTCCCGTGCCTGCACAAGTGTCTAAAACCGTAGTTTTTGGGGTTAAATTCGCTAATTTTGCAAATAATTCAGTAATATGTTTGGGTGTGAGTACAATTCCTAAACCTTTTCCATCACCGCCTGTGTAGCGTAAAAATTCGCCATAAAACTGTCCAATCACATCAAAATTATTATGTGCATTGATAAACGGTTTTACGTGCTGGTTTATATCGTCAATTAACCTAAAAAGTGGAGTTTCTTGTGCTTCTTTATTCATTCTTTTGAGTTCGGGGTGAACTCCAATGAATGAATAAGGTTGTTGCATATTGAGTTTTTTGGCATTTGGAATTTTAGCCTTTTCAATTTCATTTTTTATAGCATTTACCAATTCCTTTGCTAATTCTGCTTCTTGGTCGTAATGTTTGTAATTGAGAGAAAAAGCATTATTTAGCAAAGCAATTAAAATTCCACTGACTAATAAAGGCTTTTCAGTTTCTGAAAGTTTTGCATAATCACGCATATAATTATGCACATCACGAGAGAAAGTAATCAAATCTGCAAACCGTGCTTTCTCTATTTTGTGGTCGTATAAAGCAAAATTGACAAACTTATCAAAAGTCAAAAGTTGCTTAATAGGTTTTGGAATTTGTTCTGCGTTTTTGAGTTCGGAATATATTGTATCATTTTTTACCCAAAGAAAAGTAGAAAATGCAATATTAGTTTTGTCTTGTCCGCTAACAGCTAAAGCAATGACATTGAAAGACTTAGAAAGATAAGCTGCATAATTTAGCACCCCATCAACTGCATAATCTTTGTATTGATTGCGTTCTTTACTTTCATGTTCCCCTTTGTCGGCTTTACACTCAACCACTATCAAAAAATCGGGATATTTTTTGTTTCTGATAATAAATTCGGGTCTCCCTCTCCCTTTGCCAGATTTACTGGCACTTTGTAGGCATTTTTGAATAGTTGGATTTTCACTTTTTTGTTCTTCTATTGTAATATTTTCATCGTCCTTATAACCTAAATCATAGAGTAAATCTCTTACAATGTTTTCGGTTATTCTTTCGTTCTTGGTTGCCATAATTATTAAAAAATTGGGTTTTAATTAGTTACAAAACTAATTTTTGGAATAATTCCCAAATTTTTACATAAAAAGTCATTTTTCCAAACAATCCACTGTATTTAAAAAAAATCCTATATTTGTCCCTGATTTTACTCAAACAAACCTACTCACAAATGGACTTCAAAGATATTATCAACACCATGACGTATTTGTCTTTGGGTTTTATTGCAGTCGAAATTTACCTAAGCCTGAATAAACTTTGGAAACGCAAGCACGAAAAAATGGTAGCAGAGAGTATTTCCATTGGGGCAAAACTCATTAGCTTGACTCCCGCTTTGATTTTTACTATCGATTTTGCCTTGTCGGGCAAATGGGCAAGTTTTATGAGTTATCTTTTGTTTCTTTTTTCGGTTTTGGTGCATATCTTGGTAGGTGCGGGGCTTTGGGTGGCAGGACGGCAAAAATCGGGTTTTTGGAAACTTTTTGGGCAATCTCTCAAACAAGAAAGCAAGGAAGTGGGGGATTTGGCAAAAGCCATTTTTCATCATAATAAGGCGGATTTGATCATCGAAATTTTGGTAAGAATTGCCCAAGTGGATAATTTTTTGGACAAACGAGAGAAAAAATTTATTCAGGCGTTCGCCCAAAGTTGGAACATAGATTTTGATTGGAAAGATTATGAAAATATTGCCAAAGAGAATAATTTGGACAAAATACGGGAATGTGTCAAAGAATATTTGGACGCAAATCCCCCGATTCCACAGGCTCAACAGCTCCTCGATGTATTGAAAATGTTGGTCAAGGTAGATGAAGAAATTTCGCAAATGGAGGAAATGATTTTGGAAGAAATTGGCGGTTTGATAGGCGATTATGTCAATAATCAACAGGAATCGGCTTGTTTTCAAGTCGCCATCGTTCCGCAAAGTTCCGAACAGGAGCAGGCAATTCGAACCCTATTGCCCAAAGCCAAATGCGAAAATGTGGCTGGCGGACACGCCTATATTGTGGGAACTTTTTACTCTCAAGGTTACGCCGAAATTATCTGTAATAGGTATCGAAGTTTTCAATTTTTTAGCGTGGCAGTTTTTTCGGACATAAACCAAAAAGATTTGGTAGAAGTAACCTCGTGAAAGTAAAGTCATTTGGCTTTCAGTCCAACACTTAAAACCTTGATTCTGATGAAGATAGAAAAGATCGCAAAAACGGTAATGGGTATTATTCCTGCTCGCTACAGTTCGACTCGTTTTCCTGCCAAAGCCTTAGCGGATATTGGCGGAAAAACCATGATTAGGCGGGTTTGTGAGCAAGTTGCCCAAGCAGCTTTGACCGATTGGGTCGTGGCAACCGACCACGAATTGATCGCCGAAGAAGTGCGTTCGTTTGGTGGAAAAGTGGTCATGACAAGCCCCGATCACCAGACAGGCACCAGCCGATGTTGGGAGGTTTTCCAAAAAAACAACACCAAGTTTGATTTTGTGATCAATATTCAAGGTGATGAGCCTTTTATCAAACCCGAACAAATCAATCTTTTGATCCAGATTTTGCAAGAAAAAGAAGTGCAAATAGCTACCCTTTGCAACCCGATCAACCGTTTGGAAGAACTGAAAAACCCAAATACTGTAAAACTCATCAAAGATACGGAAGCCAATGCGCTTTATTTCAGTCGTTTGCCAATTCCCTATCAGCGCAATGCTCCGCCTGAAAAATGGTTAGAAACCCAAAATTATTACAAGCACATAGGCATTTATGCTTTTAGGGCTGATATTTTTGCCCAAATCCAAAATTTAGCCGCTTCGCCTTTGGAAACTGCCGAATCACTGGAACAACTCACTTGGCTTTACAACGGCTATAAAATCAAAGTTGGCGAAACGGAATGGGAAAGTTACGGCATCGATACGCCCGAAGATTTGGAAAGAGTGAAAAAAATATTTTTTTGATATGCCAAAATAATTTTTTTCAAAAAAAAGACAACTATTTTTGGCAAATACAAGTTTTCTAAATATATTTCATGGCTGTATTTGTGATAACCCTATTTTATCAAACCTTATCAAGATATGGAAACACACTTTGAAAGGGTAAAACGGTATATTCAAGAACTGAATTACGATATTACCTTTCAGGATCACGAAGACGAAATCTTCGTAATTAATGACGTGGAAAACGGAGTGCAAAACTTAATCATCGATTGCGAACAGTCGATCCTTACGATTGAGCAGTTTATTTTTGGCTTCGAGAAGGACTCATCTGAAATGTTCAAAAGCCTGTTGCAGATGAATCGCGAAATCGTGCATGGGGCTTTTGTGATTGACGATAGCGGTCGGCGAGTACTGTTCAGGGACACCCTACAGCTCGAAAATCTTGATCTGAACGAACTCGAATCCTCGATCAATTCCTTAAAATTACTTTTAGCAGAACATTCAAGCGATCTTTTGCGTTTTAGTCATCAATTCAATTAATCTTTTTTCTCAAAAAAATAATTCCAAACTATGGGCATCTTCAGCAGATTATTTAGTTTAGGCAAAGCCGAAGCAAATACGGTGCTTGACAAACTCGAAGACCCAATCAAAATGACCGAACAGGGCATTCGCGACCTGAAGGAAAATTTGAATACAAGTCTTCAAGGTTTAGCCGAAATCAAGGCTTTGGCTATCCGCACCAAAAACGACCATCATAAGTTCAAAAACGAAGCAGTTAGCTACGAAAAAAAAGCAATGCTTTTGTTACAAAAAGCCCAAGCAGGACAAATTACGCCTGCTGAAGCCGACCGCTTGGCGGGCGAAATGTTGCGTCAAAAAGAACAAGCCGAGTCGGAAGGAAACCGTATGGGCAAAGAACTCATTTCGCATGAGGATAATGTGAATAAAATGCAACAAAATATTAATACCTTGAAAAATAAAATTTCAACGTATGAAAATGAGTTGCGAACCCTCAAAGCACGCCACAAAGTAAGCGAAGCGACCAAAAAAATCAACAAACAGTTGGCAAATGTGGATTCGAGTAGTACCATTTCCATGCTCGAACGCATGAAAGAAAAAGTAGAACAAGATGAAGCCTTAGCACAATCCTATGGCGAAATTGCCCTCGAAACCAAAACGGTAGATGATGAGGTAAATAAACTCTTGGAAACAGGTACGCAAAGCGACTCGCTTTTGGCACTCAAAGCAAAAATGGGACTTTTGGGAACAGGTGATGCAAGCACAACGGACGGAACTCCTACTCCGCCGCCACCTTCCTCTTATTAAAAACGTTTAAATTTTTACAAAAACCACCACTTCCTTTCGGAAAAGGTGGTTTTTTATTTTCGCAACAATTTTCGCATTTGGTAAAAAAGACGTTCTAAAAGACTGATTTCTTCGGTCATAATTTCGGCTGTGCCTTGCAGTTCCGCTACTGTTGCCTGATTTCTGCCAAACGTAAATCGTTGCTAATCAGGCTACTACGGTGCTGGATTTGGCTGTTTTGTTTTTGCAAAAACTGGCTTTGCGTCTGGTCGTATTCCACTATTGCAATCATTTTGGATTTTTCCAAAGTCGAATCGATCCGTACTTTTCGTTTCGTAAGGGCTAAATCTTGCTCTAAAATTGTTTTTTGCGAAAGCAAATTCTTACTAAGTTGTTCATAATGAATAATTTGGCTTTCAAAGGCATGGATTTTCTGCTGATGATATGCCAAATGTTGGAAAGTTTGGTATTCCTGCAAAGTTTTTTGGAAAGTTTGAAATGAACTTGAAAGTTCGCCCAAAGCCATGTTTTCCGAAAAAATAGGAAATTCTGAAATTTGGTTTTGGCAACAAACTAATTGGGCATGGATTTGCCGTACGGTTTCGTAATCTGCCGTATTTTCCAAAACTGCCAAAACCGTTCCCTGTTCGACTGTTTGCTGATCACTTGCGAACCAATGTTGGATTTTGCCTGAACTGCGCGCCACCAAAGGCGCGGGAGCATCGAGGGTGGTGATAATCACTTTCGCCGAAACCGTATCGGGGTATTGGACAAAATGCGCTCCTAATAAAACCAAGAAAAGCAAAATAGCCATCAGGCTGACTCCGTAACGCCAAAGTCCATGCGGCGGACGAGATAGGATTTCGTGAGTGGCTTCGGATTGAGAAAAAGAAGTTTGGGGCATGGGAAAGTGTTTCAATACTTAATTTTTCTGAGGAACTACGACAAGTACCTCCTCGTCTATATTTTGAAAATCACTAACATTACTTGTTAATAAATCTGCTTCTAATTTTTTAGCAGTAGCCAAAATAAAAGCGTCAGGTAATTTTATTTTCCGTTTTTTCCGATACTCTACTGCCAAGTTTGCTATTTCTATATCCAAATTGACAATCGGAATTTCGGCGAAAATATCCATTAAAACCGTTTTCTCCTGTTCAGCCATATTCTCAAAACCCAATGCCTCTACATACGAAACAATCGAGGTGTAAAGCATCGGATATTCATTAATCAAAACCTCAAAATCGAT
>JAAFHK010000187.1 GCA_013297565.1 Cytophagales bacterium | reverse complement strand
AAAATACAAAATTTTGCCGTCAGGCGAAATAATTGGCAAAATTTCTTCATAAGGCGTATTGACCACAAAGCCCAAACTATTGATTTCGGGTTTCAAATCCTCTTTTGGCAAATTAATTTTGGCTTCAATGGGCGTTTCACTATTCGAAACCCCAATTGCATCGATGTGTGACCAGCCCAAAGCGTCTTCGTTCGAAAGATAGAGTTTGGCGGAGGAAATCTCAATAGGCGTACTCAAAGTGAGCCGTAAAACTGAACCTTGCAAACGCGCTCCGCTGTTCGAGGGGCGTTGATAGACAATGGTTTCCTTATTGAATTTGTCAAAAACCGAAACTTGGTTAATAGCCCCCGAATTGTAGCTTTCAAAAACAGCAATTTGTTTTCCAATAATGCTTTTTTCAAAACCGACTTTGATAAAAGCATTTTTTACGGTATTGTCAATGCCCGCTACCCAAGCACAAGGACTCGGAATCATTTGGGGCATGACATTGGGCTTGCCCAAGACTTGATTAGCTCTGAATTGGTGTAAAGAATTGCGGTGTTGGTACTCTGCCGAAAATTCCAAAACCTTATTTGCCCACTGTACCTGCCCAAAAGCCGAAAAAGAAAAATTGAGGAACAAAAGAAAGGAAAAAAATGGAAAAAAAAATTTATTCATACCTTTTAATACTTTTATTTGGTTTATAAACGAATGAATTTTGAGTATAATTTAGGATTTACTCGAAATAAATCCTATTTTCGTTTTAAGACCGCAAAAATACTCTTTTTTTGAAACGTTTGTAGGGCTTAAAGCCTTATAAACGTTAAATGCAAAATTTTCTTTATTCAAAACAAAATGAAAATGAAAAAACTACTTCTGTATTTTATTGGCTTGTGCTTTGGTTTTGAGGCGCTTGCCCAAGTTACGGTTTCGCCTTCGAACCCTACGCCCGATCAGGAAATTACGATCACCTACGATGCCGCACAAGGGGTAAGCGGTTTGAAAGGAGCAACAAAAGTGTATATGCACGCTGGGGCGGTGCTTTGGAGTCCTGTGGGAACGGACTGGAGCAATGTGGTCGGGAACTGGGGCATGGACGACAATATTGGTTTGATGCAAAGAGTTGAAAACCAGATAGATAAGTGGCAAATCAAACTTACACCTCGCCAATATTTCAAACTAAGAACAGATCAAAAAATGTTCAGAATGGGCATGGTTTTCCGCAATGCTACTGGTTCGCAAACAGGAAAAAGCCCTTCGGACGGAGATATTTTTGTGGATTTGGCAGTGAGTTTTTTCCTTAGATCGACCAATCCGCCTGCTGGACAAACTACAGTTTTTGCCAAACAAAACGAAAAATTCACCATTTCCGTAGAAGCCAACCAGAGTGCGGCGCTTACGCTTTTGATTGATAATCAGGTAGTTCGGACTGAAACTTCCAATAAAATTAGCCATGACTTTACCCCGACTACTTCTCAAACTCGTTTCGTTAGCATTACAGGCAAAGCGGGTAACGATACCGATCAAATTAGTTTTACTATGAGCATAGTTCCGCCTGTTCAGACCGCCGAACGCCCTGCGGGGCTTCGCGATGGCATTAATTATATTAGCGATACCCAAGTGGTTTTGTCGCTTTTTGCCCCCGAAAAAGATTTTGTGTATGTGGTAGGTGATTTTAATAATTGGCAAAATTCGCCCGATTATTTGATGCGAAAAACACCCGATGGAAAACGCTTTTGGTTGCAAATCAATAACTTAACTCCACGAAAAGAATACGTTTTCCAGTATTTGGTCAATGGTTCGAGCCGCATGGGTGATCCCTATTCCGAACTCATAGTTGATCCTTGGAACGACCAGAATATTAATTTTTTGGTAGATGAACGTACGCCTTTTACGGTCTATTCCAGTCTGCCCCAATATCCAGCCGATCAACCTAAAGAATTAGCAAGTGTGATCCAAACTGCCCAAACGCCTTACCAGTGGAAAATTACAAATTTCCAAAAACCCAAAAAAGAGGATTTGGTAATTTACGAACTTCTCGTTCGGGATTTTGATGAAAGGCATAGTTTTCAGGCAGTCATCGAACGCTTGCCTTATCTTAAAACACTGGGAATCAATGCCATTCAGCTCATGCCTGTTATGGAATTTGAAAATAATAATAGTTGGGGTTATAATCCTTCTTACCATTTGGCAGTGGATAAATATTACGGCAAAAAAAATGACCTCAAAGCCCTCATCGATGCCGCACACGCCGAAGGCATGGCTGTTATTCTGGATATGGTTTTGAATCACGCTTTTGGGCAAAGTCCTTTGGTGCGTTTGTACTGGGACAGCCAAACCAATCAACCTGCCGCCAATTCGCCCTATTTTAACCAAGTTGCCCGACACCCTTTCAACGTAGGTTTTGATTTTAACCATGAAAGTGCCGCTACCCAAGAGTTTGTCGATAGAGTCAATGAATGGTGGTTAAAAGAATACAAATTTGATGGTTTCAGGTTCGATCTTTCAAAGGGTTTTACCCAAACGCAAAGTTCAGATGATGGTGTTTTTAGACGCAGAGATGCGGGGCGAATTGCTATCCTAAAACGCATGGCGGATCAGCTTTGGAAAACTGATCCCGAAGCCTACGTAATTTTGGAGCATTTTGCGGAAGATGCCGAAGAAAAAGAACTCTCGAACATGGGCATGATGCTTTGGGGCAATCACACACACGATTTTGCGGAAGCAAGTGCAAACGGTAACGGAAATTTTGGTCGTCTGTACTATTTGGGGCGCGGTTGGGAACGAAACGGGCTGGTTGGGTACATGGAAAGCCATGACGAAGAACGCATGATGATTGCAAACTACCGAAACGGTGTAAGCAATGGCAATTATGACACCCGAACTTTGGCTACGGCTTGCGAACGGATCAAAATGGCGGCAACTTTTTATTTCCTTTGCCCAGGGCAAAAAATGCTTTGGCAATTCGAGGAGCTGGGCTATGACGTAAGCATTAATGATGGCGGGCGGCTGGGCAGAAAACCGATCCGTTGGAATTACCTCGACCAGCCCGACCGCAAAAAACTCTACCAAACTTTTTCGGAACTGATCAAACTCAAAACTTCGTATGAGGTTTTTAGGACAGGGCGGCTGAATTGGAAACCTTTTGGGACGGTGCGAACCATGACGCTGTTGGGAGCAGGGCTAAACGTGGTGGTTATTGGAAATTTTGGCAGTTCGGAGGCTTTAGAACCTGCGGATTTCCCTAACGGTGGCAAATGGTACGATTATTTTACGGGCAAAGAAATAGAGGTTACGGACGTGCGGAAGCCGTTTTTGCTGCAAGCAGGCGAGTTTCATATTTTTACGGACAAACCCCTGCCCAAACCCCAAGACGGAATAGTTGCCCAAAACAATATTGTACTTTCTCAAGAAATGGACTGGTACGAAGCAGGTATTTTCGTGTATCCGAATCCTGCCAAAGACCATTTTCAGATTCGGCGTGAAAACCTCGCTTCCGAACCTTTGCAAATCCAATTATTCGATCTGTACGGCAAGCAAGTGCTTGAAAAACAGACCTTTAGCCAAAACGTAGAAATTCGAACAGCGGATTTTTCGAAAGGAATGTATTTTTTACAAATCCGTTTGGGAAAACAGGTTTTGCAGAAAAAAATAGTTTTGGAATAAAAACCTTTCTAAAATCAACATTTTATATCTTGTAAATCATTGGTTATCAAATAGATGTAATATTTTGAAAAGATTACATCTATACGGTTTAAAATATAGACTAAAAACAGCAGTTTTCAAAACCGATTTTCTGAAATATGTGGTGGTAGATTTGTGGGTTTTGTATGCCAAAATAGATTCGGGTTTAATTGTGCCTGTTCGAAGTGGCAATTATTCACGAATTGCCAATGGAAAAATGTTTGCCCCGATCAAAGACAATACAGACGACAGTTCCTCTTTTGTGGCTTTCGATATTTTGCAATTAAACGAACTTTTTGGAAAGGAAAATATTATTTTGATTCAAAAAGGGTATTTTTAGGTTTATTAAAATATTGATTTTCAGCACCGTAGGTGCGTTCCGTTGGTAGAAAAAACGAATTGTTTTACAAATTTAAAGCCTCGTAGCGGCGAAACGAATATTTCTGAACCAAAATTTACAGAATGATAGAATTTACGGATTTTTTGTATTTTCGGCTGTTAATTCTGAAAATTGGCTGTTTAATTTCGTAAATTCAGATTCAGACCACACAAACCATTTTTTACTACCCAATTTTATGGACAATCAGGACTTTCAAAAAATAGTAGAGGAGTACCAACGAAGCCTCGAAAGCTACCAAAAAGGTGAATTAAACCGTAATTATTTGTTCAATTTGGGCAAACCTTGTCAGGAACTGCTCGACAGTGGCGTATCGGAATCGGATATTTTGATGTTTCAACGAACAGTAGGAAAAATGCTAAAAAAGCACGATTTAAGCCTCGAACAGATTGCTCAATTACCTGAATTGTTGCAAAATCCTTTGGCAATTTTTCTTTCCCAAACGAATGATTTTACGAAAATAGTTTTAACGGAAAGCGAACAAGCGGAAAAACCCATAGTGGTAGCGGTAGCCAAATCCGAACATAATCAGCAGGAAATCAACGAGTTAAAGAGTGCTTACCCCAAAGAAAAATGGATAGTGGCGGAGTGGATAGAGAAAAAATTACAGATATGGAAAAAAGAAAAGGAATAAATCTTCGCTTGTCCGCCTCTACTTGGCGGAGGGAGTGATTTATTCCCTTTTCTCAATACAAATATACGCAAA
The DNA here is from genome assembly GCA_013297565.1 of Cytophagales bacterium. Lineage (GTDB taxonomy): Bacteria > Bacteroidota > Bacteroidia > Cytophagales > Thermoflexibacteraceae > JAAFHK01. The sequence continues at coordinate 3,240 of JAAFHK010000187.1, read as the reverse complement.
AAAACGCAAAATGCTAATTTTTCTCTCAAAAAAATTTTTACTTTTGGGCAAAGGCAAATTTCTGAATCAGGATTTTTAGGATTAAAAAATTTAGGGAATTTTTATAATTTCGGCTGTTAATTCTGTAAATCGGCTGTTTAATTCCGAAAATTCAGGTTCAGACACAAACCACACGAAAATGATGCTACTTGAAATAGAACTTTCTGAAGAACTGTTGGCAATGGATTTTGTGAGTCTGAAAGAAAGGGTAATAGAGGATATTTTTCAAGAACTACTTGATAAAGTGGTGCAAAATCCTGATCTGCAAGACGTACAAATACGGTTTAATAAAAATGGGTTAAAACATGGCATTTACAGAAAACCAAGCCAAGAAAAATTATTGTTAGTGCCGCACTTGCCCACCCTGATTGCTTCGGCTACCCTTGTCAAAAAAGAACCGCAAAAAAAGGATAAAAATAGAGAGGCGTTTATTTTGGAAGTGGGGATCAAGGTCAATGACTTAGGTAAGAAATACCGAATTGTGCTAAAAAAAAATCCTAACGGCACTTTTTATTACGATCACTACGAATGGATAATTTAAAAACTCAATCAAGGTTTTTTTACGGTAATCCGCCCTCGTTAGCCGATCAATCCGCCGTCATGATTGAGTTTGGGCAAATATACGCAAAAAAACGCAAAATGGTAGCTATTTTTTTGAAAAAGTTTTTTACTTTTGGGCAAACGGGAAATTTCTGAATCAGGATTTTTAGGATTAAAAGATGACAGGATAACAGCCGAATACGCCGCAAAAATCGGCTGTTGGGCTGTTAATCTTGAAAATCGAAAAATCTTATAAATCCTGATTCAGACACACACAAACCTCAAACGAAACTATGAAACCACCACAAATCATCGAATTAGAAAAGCATTTGGGCTTTGAATTGAGGGAAACGAAAAATATTAAGGATATTTTGATTGGCAAAAAATAAAACTCTATAAATTTCTTACTCCATACAATTCCTCAATCCACGTATTAATTTGATTTTCAAGGCTTTGTATGTGTTCGTTTGTGTTTTCAGGTGCAAAAGCCAATAGTTTCGTAACTGCCTCTACAATTTGATCATGGCGAATTTTGTCCTCTTTCGTACCCAAATCCAAATCGGGAAAAGGGATTTTTTGGGTAACGGGCGAGTCAAAATGCATGGTCATGGTCGCATGGGCTAAAATAAAATGATAGGCGTACCAACTCACAATTTGGGAGTTCAAAACCGCCAAAATAAAGCGAATATCGTAATCCGATTGGTTTTCTAATTGGTTGATCGTGTCCAAAATGACATAATTTTCGGTAGTGGTCGGCAAGCAAGCCCGAATCTGCACACAATCCGTAGGGTTTTTGACGAAGGAAACTATATTTTGCACCAAAATAGAATTGGGTTTGATAAAAGCCTTATGATCAAGGACTTGCGTTTTCAAAACCTTCTTTTCCAAATTTGTCCCAAAACGGTAACGCCCAATATTTTTCCCGCCCAAAGCATACGAATCCCCTTCCGAACTAAGCTCTTTTTGCAAACCTGCACCCCGCTTGTTTGTAATGATATCATTAAAATTTCGTCTTTCTTGCCTCATTTTCAAGCCTATAGCTATTTCCTGCTCCGTAACTCCGTTCAGAATAAAATTAAATTCCTCGCAAAGTTTTTTCTCAACTTTTCCTATTTCTATTATTTCTTGATTTTTCAAAATAAATGAATCAAAATACGAAATTTGGCTGTTTTTGGTACTCAAATAAATCACCATTTCCAAATTAACGGCTTTCCAAACCCTCGAACAGTCGACCATTTGGCTCAAATCGGGCAAAAGCAATTTCCTTGTTTTTTGCCAATTAGAGGCATAAGTAAAGGCTTTTGGGACAATAAACCCGCAAATTCCGCCCGAAGGCAACATTTCTTGAGTTCGAACCATAAACAGAGCCGCTGTATCGGTCGTGCCAATATTGTATTTTGCGTTGAAATATTTTTGTGAAACTTTGTCGAGTTCTGCTCCGTAAGGCGGATTTCCCAAAATAATATCAAATTTTCGCAGGAAATTGCCCAAAAAAGGCGTTTTTGGCGAATCGTTATTTTCAAAACCTATTGGGTTTTTGTAAAAATCGGCATCAATCAATGAATTGGCATGGCGAATATTCTGATCGAGATCGAGTTGTATTCCCTCTTTGATCGAATCAGCCGTTTCGCCTTCCAAAGCCTTGAGCAAAAGGGAAATTTTGCTTACTTCGACCGCATTTTTGTCCAAATCGACTCCGTAAATATGGGTTTGAAGAATGCGGATTTTTTCTTCTAAAGTAAGTTTTTGGTTTTGGTTAAGTGGTTCAGCAATACCATTTTTTTTAAAAATGGTATTGCTATGTTTTAGATAAAAATCCAAATACCATTTGAGCAAAAATTGGTAAGTCCCCAACAAAAAAGCCCCACTACCGCAAGCAGGATCGCATATTTTGATTTGGGAAACTTCTTCTACTAAGCCTTCCCTTTCGGGGAGGGTTTGGGTGGGCTGCTGTTTTTCCAATTCCTCTATTTTTTTCCCAAGCGTGTTTCTAACAATGTATTCGACAATATAAGGTGGAGTATAATAAACGCCTCCTGCTTTGCGGATTTGCGGTTTTTCGGCAATTTCGATTTCGTTTTGGCTTGTTTTTATCGTTTTTCCCAAAAATTGTTCATACACATTTCCAAGCATTTCGGGCGAAATTTGGGCAAAGTCAAAAGAACTTTTGGGAGGATACATTTCGCCAATAATTGTTTCGAAAGTGGCCTTGTCGATTAGGAATTTTGAGCTTTCGTCTTTTGACAAATCGAATAAACCAATAGGATATTTTTGGTGGGCTTCGGTAAAATATTGGAATAAATACGAATTAGGATTTGATACAAATCCCCCCTCCCCCCCTTTTAAAAGGGGGGAGTCTGAAAATTCCCCCCTTTTAAAAGGGGGGGAGGGGGGGTCGGAAAACCACAAGGTTTCTTGTAATTTTCCGTAAGTTTCCAAACCCCGATCCTCGCAGATTCGCAAGAAAACTAAACGATCTAATGTTTTTTGGACAATTTCGTTGAGCAGGGTTTCGCTAATGTCAGGATTTTGAGCCGTCAGGTTTTGGGCAAATATTTCACGCCAATTTTCGAGCGCTTGCCAAAGGGCTATTTCTACGCTTTTTTCGCCTTTTTTTTCGAGTATTATTTTTTTGTCCAACATTCGGTTTTATACAGAAAC
>JAAFHK010000189.1 GCA_013297565.1 Cytophagales bacterium | reverse complement strand
CAATATTCGATTTGACCGAACCGATCAAAGGCGGTTTGCCATCTTTAGCAAAAAACGACTCGATGCTATTAATTTCCGTACTGTCGCCAAGAGGTGTGCCTGTAGCATGACATTCCAAATAATCAATTTGATGCGGCTGAACCGAAAGCGGTGCGTAGGCACGTTCGAAGGCTAATTGTTGTCCTTTGGGATTGGGACTTAACAGGAATTTGCCTTTTCCGTCATTCGAAAGCCCTACATTTAGAATGGTGGCGTAAATCCGATCTCCGTCCCTCATGGCATCTTCGTAGCGTTTCAGAACCAACATACCTGCTCCTTCCGAAGAAATCAGCCCTGCCGAATCCTTATCGAAGGGGGCGCTTTTTTGCGAATCTTTGGCGTAGGCTTGGAAAATGGAAAAACCCATGTGGATAAAAAGCGGATCAGCCCCACTCACCGCACCTGCCAACATCAGGTCGGCTTTGCCGTTCAGAAGTTCATCACAAGCCAATTTGACGGCATAAAGCGAAGAGGCGCAAGCGGCATCAAGCGAAAAATGCGTTCCCCCCAAACCCAAAGCCGCCGCCACAACAGGAGTAGGCGAACTCGAAAGCAGAGGCTGGTGTTCGTTGCCGTTTCTGGGCTGGCTCAAAGGCTTGAGTTTGAAATCAGGTTTTTGGAGAACTTTTTGGAGAATTTCGGAAAGGGTATTGGTATAATACTGGGCAAAAAGCTGATGCGAGGTACGAGTAGGGAACGACAAATTTCCCAGAATGACTCCACATTTTGCCAATATTTCGTGCCGATCCCTATAGCCACTGTCCTTGAGGGCTTCGCTGGCTACATACAAAGTCCATTTATAGAGATCATCAAGTTTGGCAAGTGTTTGGTTATCAAGCAGATAACCTTCGGGATCGAAATTAAAATCTCGAATATATCCGCCCTTAAGAGAATAACATTTATCTAATTTTCCTTTTTCAGGATCGTAAAAAAGTTCGGGATCGTGTCCAAAATCTTCGACCGTTGAGAGGGTAGTACAGTCTTTTTGTGCCAATAAATTTTCCCAAAATTGGTTGGGCGTATGGGCTTCGGGGAACAAAGCCGCCATACCAACCACTGCAATAGGTGCTTTCATGATAAGTCTTTCTTTTTTGGGCAAAAGTAAAAAAATACCGTTCAAAATCCTATTATACTCAATCAAAAATGGTTTTGTATGGCAAACATTCTTGTTCGCCACAAAAACGAACAAGAATGTTCGTTTTACGACCAATTTAGTTTCAGTCTAATATTCAATAAGGCATTAAAAAACCCACAAGGTCTTTTATACCTTGTGGGTTTGATGAAAAACTAAGTGCTTTTTTAAGCATTTTTCAAAAGATATTCTTCAATTTGTTTCAAATCGACAATGCCTTCATAAAAAGCCTTGCCTATAATGACACCATAAACGCCAATTTCTTGCAATTTGCGGACATCTTCCATCGAACTAATGCCACCACCTGTAAGAATTTTCAGATCGGGAAACCAACGAACCAAACGCGTATAAAGGTCAAAATTAGGACCTTCCAACACGCCATCTCGGTTTATATCTACACATTTCAAATATTGCAAAGTGCGGTAATAATAGTAATCTGCGTAATCCTTAAGGTTCAGATCGGTTGTTTTTTGTCTGCCTCTGATCGCTATTTTATCACCATTCACATCGGCACTCAAAATGACTTTGTTTCGCCCAAAGGACATCAACCAACCCGAAAAAAGGTCTTTATTATCGACTGCCAAAGTGCCTATGTTGATTTGCGAAGCCCCATATTCAAAACACTTGGTAGCATCACCGTCCGTTTCGATCCCGCCCCCAAAATCAATTTCCAATTTGGTATATTTTGAGATGAGCTCAAGTGTGTTGTAATTGACGACCTTTCGTTCGCGCGCGCCGTCAAGGTCGACAAGGTGTAGTTTTTTAATTCCGTGTTGTTCGAAACGCATAGCCAAATCGAGGGGTGATTCCTCATAAATGGTCTGTTTTTCATAACTACTGCGTGTCAAACGAACGCATTTTCCGCCCAAAATGGACATGGCAAGAATAATGTGCATAGAATTGAGGGTTATAGTTTTGTTCAAACATAATAAAAAAATTTGCTTTGTCAAAACAAATTTTAGAAAGTTTTAATTTTTGTTTATCATTTTCTCAAATAAAAATCCCCCTGCCCCCCTTTAAAAAGGGGGAGTTTTTCAGACTCCCCCTTTTTAAAGGGGGGCAGATTGATCTTTAAAAAATTATTCAAACTCTTTTCGAAGTACTTCAAGCAAGAAATCAATCGTTTCTTCTTCGAGGTCGGTACGGCGAATCAAATCTTCCCTACTTGTTGCCAAGACACTTTTGGCAGTATCCAAACCAATGCGATTGAGTTCTTGGATAATCCACTCATCAATCACATCGTCAAATTCTGCAATATCTACATCTTCCTCATCTTCGTCATCATTTTCACGGAAAACATCAATCTCCAGCCCGACCAATTTGCTTGCCAATTTGATATTTTGACCATTTTTGCCGATTGCCATCGAAACCTGATCCTTGTCCAGATAAACCGAAGCACGCCCGTTCTTGTCGTTTATTTTGACACTGCTGATTTTGGCGGGACTCAAGGCACGCGCAATTAACAATTCCCTGTTTTCGGTGTAATTAATTACGTCAATATTTTCGTTGCAAAGTTCGCGCACAATGCTGTGAATCCGTACGCCTTTCATACCCACGCAAGCCCCTACAGGATCGATACGGTCATCAAAAGACTCTACGGCTACTTTGGCTCTTTCGCCTGGTTCGCGAACTACTTTACGAATCGAGATCAAACCATCATAAATTTCAGGTACTTCCATCTCGAACAACCGTTCGAGAAAAACAGGGGAACTGCGTGAAAGAATAATTTTGGGGTTTCCATTGACCATCTCTACGCGGTGAATCACCGAACGCACATTATCTCCTTTGCGAAACCGATCTTTTGGAATCTGCTCGCTTTTGGGCAATGCCAACTCGTTTTTGTCCTGATCGGAAACAATGGTTTCTTTTGAAAGGGTTTGATACACCTCGCAATTCACCACTTCGCCAACCATGTCTTTGTATTTTTGGAACAAAATATCTTTTTCCAAATCTTTTACTTTCTGGATAAGGGTTTGTCGGGCAGTTTGCACCAGACGGCGACCAAAATCCTCCATTTTTACCGCTTCCGCAAACTGTTCGCCTACCTCAAAATCGTCTTGAATTTTGCGGGCTTCGGTGAGTTGGATTTGCGTAATTGGGTCAAAATCAGGCTCTTCGTCATCTACGATCTGGCGGTAGCGCCAAATCTCAAGATCGCCCTTTTCGGCATTGATTACTACGTTAAAATTTTCGTCCGAAATGTATTTTTTACGGATCATGGTGCGGAAAACATCATCTAATATTTTCAGCATCGTAGGGCGGTCTATATTCTTGAATTTTGCAAAATCTGCAAAAGATTCAATCAAAGTATCGCTGTGCATAATTTTCGTATGTGTTTAAAATTTGATTAAAATTTTCGTGTAACGTAGGCTTCAGCCTGCGCGCAAGTTTAAAATTTGATTAAAATTTTGGCTTTTTTGATGTCTGCAAAAGCAATCGTAAGCATTTCAGGGCTTTCTTCACTTGCTTTTTTCTTGTTTTTGCGTTCAGGTTGTAAAGTAATATTTTCTTCGGTAGTTGCCTGCAAAATCCCTGTAAGTGCCTCACCGTCAGCGAGTTCTACTTGTAAATTCCGTCCAATATTTTTTGAATATTGGCGCTTTAGCCGTAAAGGTTGATCTACTCCAAAACCCAATTTTCGGCTCACAGTGGCACAATCGTCTATAGTAATCGGTTCGCCATCAAGAATGACGACCACTTTTTGCTTGTTGCGTATCTGCTGCACCAGCACCTCGATCAAAAAAACAGGTTCTTGGATCAGTTCGTTTTGTAAATATTCGCTAATGCGTGTTTTTAAGTCCATATTTTTGATAAAAAAAAATAGGAGATTCGCACCCCCTATTTTACGTTTAATTTCAACTCTTGCAAAAATACGCATTGAAAATGAATTTTCAAAGAAATAGTAGTAAAAATGATTTTCTGTGAATTTTCAGATCGAACTCGAATACGGCAAAGATTTGATAAAATTTTCCATTGCCGAAAAATCAAAGGCTTGGTAAGATAACAAGTTGCCAATAACCTGTATCATCGTCTTCAATTACTTCGCCAAAACTATAGGATTGTTCTATCAAATCGGCAATATAATTTAATGAAGATTGACTAACTAATTGTTTTTCAATATCTATCAGTTTAAAGTCCCAATTAGGATCATGACCATGAAAACAGCCCAATTTAATACATTGGGCAATGGATTTTAAATTACACTCCATAGATTTAGATTACTCGAATACGGCAACGATTTAATAAAATTTTCCATAAAATCCCAATCGAGTTCGTTGTTTGTGGCAGGAAGTTTAATTTTAAAAGTTTCCAAGCGTTCTTTTTTAGCTGTCATGCCATAAGAAAAACGTATTTTTTCTAATTGCATAATCGTTGCCAAAAACAGTCCCAAATAGGGGTTTAATTTTTTGTTTTTCAGATAAATGACATTACAATTATCCGAAATCCACGATTGGGTAGGCTGATAAAAAATTTCGCCAATAGAACCATAACAAGCAAAAGAAAGGCAATTTTCATCAGTAAAACCGTTTTCGATGTAATTATCAACTCCATTATTCAAAGAAGACGAACTTACATACGGAATATTACCATTTATTTGATCTTCTTTGGTAAGTCTTTTTCCTTTTTTTATTGTGAAAACTTTTTGGTAATCAAAATACTGCCATTTTGAAGTTTCAATAGCAATTTCTGATGCTTGAAAAGCCTTGAAATCAATGCTTACATTGTTTTTTTGTGTAGGATTGGTCAAATGGTAAGACAGAAATTTTTTGATATTATCTACAAAGTGTTCTTTTTTTAGGGATTCGTAATCCGTTTCCAAATAACTTTCAGCACACCATTCTTTGTCCGCTGTAACCGTTTTATTTACACTAAAACCTGCTTCTTGCTTGCGATTGATAAAGTACGTTTGCCATTTTTCCAAGCGACTTTTCCATAATCCATTCACATCAAATCTGCCTTTGTGTTTTCGCTTATCAAAGCCATCATCTTTAAAATAACCAAAAAAAGTTTCCTTATATCTCGAATGAGGTTTGTGTGCCGTAAAAACCATCACACAACAAACAGCGCCTACATTTGAATTAAAAAATAATTCATCGGGCATAGATAAAACCGCTTCTAAAGTGTGTTTTTCCAATAATTTCGTTTTCAATTCATAAACCTTGCCTTTTGTAGCTAAAGCCCTTTCCATCGGTACGATTGCCACACAAGTTCCGCCTTCTGCCAAACATTCCAAATTGTTTAGGATAAACTCCAATTCGTCTGTATCGGCTTTTTTATTGGATTTGTAGGGCGGATTCAGAAAACCGACCGTAGGCTTTCGGGCTTTTACGGTTCGCATCACTTCCTCATCAAAACAACTTCCGTTAATGATATTCGTTTTGCCGTCCTGATGGATATACATATTCGAAACCGCCAAAGCGTAAATATGGGATTGATATTCTACGCCAATGAGTTGATGGGTTTTAATTTCCTTGATTTTTTGGTTATCTCCTTTTGCATCTTGGATCATTTGTTTCATTGCCGCAATTAAAAAACCGCCTGTCCCTGTGCAGTTGTCAAAAGCAATCGAATTTTTATTGACTTGTGCCAATTCCGCAAAAAATTCGGTAATATGAGGTGGCGTAAGCACGATCCCCAAACCTTTGTCGCTATTGGCGTACTTTAAAAACTCGATGTAAAGTTGCCCTAAAACATCAAAATATTCGTGTGTTTTGATAAATTGGTTAATATTTTCGTCTATTTCATCAATCAAATTTTTCAATACATTTTCTTTGCCCGATAGCGAGGTGTCGGTAGTAATAAAACTGAATTGAATAATCAAATTTTTGAGTTTTTGCCCCGTAATGTTCGCTTCTTCCAATTTTTCGGAAACCGTTTTAGTCAAAAAGTCGGCTAAATTTTTCGGACTCGTTTTTTTGGTATAAGAGCTTCTAAAGGCTTCGTCTTCCAAAGCAATCAGAACGGCGCTCAAAAACAAGGCACGATCTTGTTCTCGGATTTTATGAATATGTAATTTTTCGTTCAGTTTTTTGGCAAAAGCCAATAAAGTATCATAATCCTGTCGAAATTTTTGCGGACTTTGTAAATACCCTTTCAAATAGTCATCAATCCTAAGTAGTTGATTTCCAAATACTTCACTTGCTTTTCTTTCATTTCGCAGTTGCAAGAAATGTGATATTTTCAGATTTTGGGCATTTTCGCCACTGACCGCAAGAGCCAACACATCAAAATCTTTTGACAAATACGAGGCATACAGTAAAGCACCATCTACAGCAAAATCGGCATATTTATCACGATTTGGGCTTTCGTGTTTCGAAACTTCGGCTTTACATTCGATCACAATTAAGAAATCAGCATGGTTGTCCGATGAAATCAAAAATTCAGGTCTTCCCTTGCCGCTTCCTTTTTTAGAGGCATTTTTCAACAATTTATCGATTTTAGGATTTTCAGAGGCTTGTTCCTCAATCCTAATACCCAAAAATTGTTTAAAATGATCTCGAACCAAATTTTCCGTTTTTCTTTCGTTTGCCATTTTTCAAAACGTTTAAGCTATATTCAATCAAAATTGCTTTTGTACGGTGAACATTCTTGTTTGCCACAGAAACGAACAAGAACTTCGTTTTTACGTGAAAACCATTTTAGTTTAAGCTATTTCCACAAAAATACTTTTCAACAACAAAAATAACAAAGTTTTTTTGAACTTTGTTATTTTTTATTGATTTTCCAATAAAATTTAAAAAACCTACCAATCCGCCAATTCCTGTTTAAAATACTCGATCACGTGTTCTTTTAAAACCCTTTCTTGGTTTTCGAGGTTCAAAAAAGGCATTTTTTTGACCAATTTCCAATGAGGCCAGCCATGTTCGTCCTTGCCTTCGAGTTCATAAATGCCCGATGCACTCAAAACCCGACAGATGGCAATGTGCATGAGGTCTTGTTTTTCCTCTTTGCTGTAAGTCCTGATGCCCTGTCCCAGTTCCTGCACACCTATCAACATCAAAACGCCGTTTAGATCGGGCGTTTTTTCGGTCATTTTCTGTATTTTTTCTATCAAAATTTCCCAATTTTGTTCCAATTCGTCTGTTTGTTGCATTTTGTATGGCTAAGAATCATATTCAAATTTAGCCCAAAATTACAAAAGAATACATTAAAAATGCGTAAAAAAGTCTTTAGAGTTTATGTTATTATTTTCGAAGATTTTATAATTTAACATTTTGACCAAGTAATTTCTCTACTTTTTAGGCAAATGAAAACCTTTTTTGACTTTTTTGGTATGTTTGTAAAGGCTAAAAAGTAATTTTGGCATTATATTTTTAGTCTAAATTCCACAAATAATTGCGTCCAAATACAAATTTTCACAAAATTCATGTCGAACCCAAATCAAGATATTGTTTCAATCCAAAACAAGGTCATAAGCAATATGGAGAAGGCTTTTACGATTGATTTTGCCAATGGCGAAAACCTTGATGAGTTTATGCACTTGATAAAAGAAGCACGAAAATTAGCGGAAAGCATTGATTATGAATACGGTAAAGCGCGGGTAATGATAGGTGAAGGGGTTATTTATTATATCCAAAACAGGCTACTTGATTCTATCGAGGGCATGAAAAGGGCTATTGATATTTTTGAAAAAACAACTGATTTTAAACATCAGGCAATTACCATGACTTTCATGGGTTTGGGATACTGGAGTGTGGGTGATTTTAGCAGGGCTTTTAATCTATCCCTGAAGGCTCTCCAAATTTTGGAGCAACTTGGCAATGAACCCAGCGAAATGATTTTTACTCTCTATATGTTGGGTAGTCATTATTTGGATTTGAAG
>JAAFHK010000186.1 GCA_013297565.1 Cytophagales bacterium | reverse complement strand
ATGAGTACCATAACAGTTGTGAGTCGGTAATCGAATTAATGCAAAAAATTCAGTCTGATTTGCAAGGAAATGGAATTGAAAAATACGTATTAGGAGTGATAGATCGGGATTCAAGACCTTACAAAGATCAAAACGATTGGCAACGAGTGCAAAATATGCAAGGCTTATTTATTCTCAAATATTATTCTATCGAAACCTATTTTGCGAATCGGACAAGTTTGGCAAAATTGATTTGTAAAATCACTTACGCCACGCCGCAAGATTTGCGGGAGGAATTAATAGATTATTTTTTGGCAAAAGAACAAGAAACCTTGCCCACGCTTTTTTACATTTCGATTGATGCCTTAAAGGAACATTGTTTAGGAAAAGAAGTGTATCAAGCATTTAATATTTATGGCGAAGAAGGAAGTAAAGTAGTTGATCCTAATCGTTTCAAAAGATTTGAAGAAACTATATTACCAAATAAGAAAGTTGAATTGGATAATTTCAGGCTCGAAACAGGAATTGCTTTGGAAGATACCAAATTACTGATCAAAGGGAAATGGTATTTGTACCATTTTGTTTGGGTTTTTTATGAGCAATCCAAAAATTTCAATGATCACGTTTTCCCCTTCGATATAAATAAACAACTTTTTGAAAGAAAAATACAAAAAGGTATGTTGTCGGTTCAACTCGAACAACTTTATTATGCTATTATGGAAGAAATAGATGAAACCGAATTTTCGGATATAATCGATAAGCTACGAAATTTAATTTCGCCAATTTCCCCACCCTTAACCACCCATTAAACTAACTTTATTTCGTAACCCTAATTTTCAATATTGACAAATGACAAACGTTACGCCTAAACGCAATTATTTTATTTTGGATTTTGATAGCACTTTTACCAAAGTCGAGGGCTTGGACGAACTCGCCAAAATTGCCCTTGCCGACAAACCCGAAAGTGCCGATATTTTGGCACAAATCCGATCCATTACCGAAGCAGGCATGAACGGTTCGCTTTCCTTCCAAGAGGCTTTGCAAAAAAGACTTAAACTCCTGAAAGCCAATCGATTACATATCGATAAACTAATCAAGTTTTTGCGCGATCAGGTTTCGACTTCTGTAGCCCGCAACAAAGAGTTTTTCGAAACGTATTCGCAGGATATTCTCATTGTTTCGAGTGGGTTCAGGGAATTTATTGAGCCGATTGTGGTCGAATACGGCATAAAACCCGAAAATGTTTATGCTAATCAATTCACTTTTGATGCCGAAGGCAACATTAATGGTTGCGAGGAAAGCAATCCTTTGGCGCAAAATAACGGCAAGGTCAAACTCATGCAAAGTTTGAATTTGCAAGGCGATATTTATGTAATTGGTGATGGTTATACGGATTATGAAATCAAAAAAGCGGGTTTAGCAAATCGTTTTTATGCTTTTACCGAAAATGTGTCGCGCGAAACCGTTTTGGAAAACGCCGACCACGTAACGCCAAGTTTTGACGAATTTCTATACCTTCACAAACTTCCGATGGCAATTTCTTATCCAAAAAGCCGCATTAGCGTACTCATTTTGGAAAATATCCACCCGAATGCCCAAAAAATGTTCGAGGCGGAAGGTTACAGTGTAAAAATTGTGAGTAGCGCCCTCGATGAGGACGAACTTTGCCAAGAAATTCGCAACGTGTCGATTTTGTGTATTCGTTCGAAAACCGAAGTTACCCGCAAAGTTTTGGACAATGCAAGCAACAAACTCATGGCGATTGGGGCATTTTGCATTGGTACGAACCAAATTGACCTAAAAGCCTGTATGGAAAAAGGAATTGCGGTTTTTAACGCACCTTACAGCAATACGCGCAGCGTGGTCGAGTTGGCGATTGGCGAAATGATTATGCTAATCCGCAATCTGGTCGATAAATCCGAAGGTATGAAGCGGGGTGTTTGGGACAAATCGGCAAAAAACAGTTTCGAAATTCGGGGTAAAAATTTGGGCATTATTGGTTACGGAAATATCGGTTCGCAACTTTCGGTTTTGGCAGAATCGATGGGCTTGAATGTCTATTTTTATGATGTGGTCGACCGCTTGGCTTTGGGAAATGCCAAAAAATGTCAATCTTTGAAGGAATTATTACAAATTTCGGACGTGATCAGTCTGCACGTTGATGGGCGAAAATCGAATGCCAATATGATTGGTGAAGCCGAATTTGACCTCATGAAAAACGGTGTAGTTTTCCTCAATTTGGCGAGAGGACACGTGGTCGATATTGCGGCTTTGGTCAAAAACCTCAAAAACGGTAAAATTATCGGAGCAGGTGTTGATGTTTTTCCTTACGAACCCAAAAACAACAACGAGGAATTTATGTCGGAGTTGCGGGAAATGAAAAACGTTATTCTTACCCCGCACATTGGCGGAAGTACGCTGGAGGCGCAGATTCACATTGCGGATTTTGTTCCGAAAAAAATCATTGAATACATTAATACAGGCAATACGTATTTGAGTGTGAATATTCCGAATATCCAACTCCCACTGCTCGAAAACGCACACCGTTTGATGCACATTCACCGCAACGAATCGGGCGTTTTGGCACAAATAAACCACGTTTTGGCGGAATACAAGGCAAATATTGTTGGGCAATATTTGAAAACCAATGAGTCGATAGGCTACGTAATTACGGATATCGACAAGGATTACAGCCAAGAAATGGTCGAGGCTTTGAAAAATATCAAAGGCACGATCCGTTTTAGGATTTTGTATTAAAATGTAACATAGGCTTCGATTTGTGCCACAGGCTGAAGCCTATGTTACATTGTATAAATTTCAATTTTTAAACTCCTTAAATCCCCAAAAAAATGAAAAAATGGTACTCTCCTTTTAGTTTGTTAGTAGCACTTTTTATGCTTTCTTTTTGCCAAAATGCTGAAAAAACAGAAACCAAAACGACCGAAACCGCCGCCGCAACAGGCAATATTTTCGAACAAATAAACCAAGAAGTTCAGGCAAATGCCAATGCTTATGCGGCTTTGGGTGAAGCCTCGAAAACGATTGGGCATCGGCTAACGGGCAGTGCCAACGGAGCAAAAGCGGAAGAATTTGCGTTGAATTTGTTTAAAAAATATGGCTACGAAAATGCCCAATTCCATGAGTTCGAAGCCATTGCTTGGAGTCGGGAAAGTGTAAGCGTTTCGGCAGGCGAAAAAGGAAAATTGCAAAATTTGAAAGCGGTTAGTTTGGCTTTGACTCCTGTGAGTAGCCAAGTAGAAGGCGAAGTAATCAACGTAAATAGCGGTTTAAAAGCCGATTTCGAAGCCAAGAAACAAGCAGTAAAAGGAAAAATTGTGCTTTTGTATTTGGGACTTTTACCCGAAGTGGAAAAAGGAGTGAAAAATTTGCACCGTTCCGAAAAAACGGCTTTGGCTATAGAATACGGAGCTAAAGGCGTAATTTTTTATAATTCTGTAAAAAATGGGGTTTTGCTTACAGGAACGGCATCGGTTACGGGCAAATTGATCGGTATTCCTGCGGTTTGTATTAGCAATGAAGATGGCGAAATGTTGAAAAATACGCTAAAAACGAAACCTGTTTTGGCAAAAATAGACATGAAAAACAAAAGTGAGCAGATCAAAGCGCGCAACGTGGTGGCTACTTTGGAAGGCGAAACAGACGAAACGATTGTCATTGGCGGACACTTGGATTCTTGGGATTTGGCGCAGGGAGCTATCGATAATGGGATCGGTTCTTTTGCTGTTATGGACATTGCCAGAACCTTTAAAGCCTTGAAAATCAAGCCAAAACGCACAATCCAATTCATCATGTTTATGGGCGAGGAGCAAGGGCTTTTGGGATCGGAGGCTTATGTGAAAAAATTGCAAACTGATGGAACTTTGGCGAAATATAAATACGTAGTCAATATCGACATGGCGGGAAATCCTATCGGTTTCGGGAATGGCGGAAGGGACGAAGCTACGGACTTTTTGAAAAAAATAGGCGACAAAATCAAAGCCATCGACACCATTTTCCGCAACGAAGTCAAAGGCGGTGTGAGTTTGCATAGCGACCATAAATCGTTTATGATGTACGGTATTCCGTTTATTGGTTTGCAAAGCAACCTCGACAAAAAAGTCTATGATTGTTACCATGCCGACTGTGATGATTTCAGTTTGGTGAATGAAACGCATTTAAAAAATACGGTTCGTTTTTCGAGCATGATGCTGTACGATTTGGCAAATGCCGATTCGCTACCCGCCAAAACCATGAATGATGAGGAATTAAAGGCATTTTTGGAAAAAAATAACCTTCGTCAGGAAATGGAAATTAGCGGCGAATGGCGTTGGAAGTAGGATTTTAGCAAGCAAACCCCGCAAGGTATTCAAAACTTTGCGGGGTTTTAAACCAAAAAGCACCCTTTATTTGCAAATCTATCCAAAAAAAGAATAATTTTGTAGGAAAAATGTACTTTACCCGATGTTTTTAAAAGCCTGATAATCAGGTATTTGTAATTTTATTCGTAATATTTTCCACAATATTCCTATTGTACATTTTAACTTGGGTAATAATCCTTGCTTTTTGGGATTATATGAAATACCAATAAATACTCTCATCTTTTTAGTATTTTAGCCCAAAAATGCTTACATTGCGGACATTAAAACTGTTTAAAAATGGCAAAATTTCTCAATCCTTATACTGATTTTGGCTTCAAAAAACTTTTTGGTGAGGAAGGCAACAAAGACCTCTTAATTGATTTCCTGAATCAATTATTGCCTCCGCATCATCAAATTGCCGATTTGAATTTCCGAAATACCGAAAATTTGGCTGATTTTTCGGCTGAAAGGAAAGCTATTTTTGATATTCATTGCAAGGCAGTTTCAGGCGAAAGGTTTATTGTTGAGATGCAAAAGGCAAAAATTAAGTATTTCAAGGATCGAAGCCTATTTTATGTTAGTTTCCCTATCCGCGAGCAAGCCCAAAAAGGCGATTGGAGTTTCCGATTGGAAACCATTTATTTTGTAGCCATTCTCGATTTTGAATATGACGAAGCCGAAGAAAAACGCAAATTTAGACGTGATGTGGCTCTGAAAGACCAAGATGGAGATTTGTTTTTCGACAAACTGCATTTCAAATTTTTGCAAATGCCTTTGTTTAACAAAAAGGAAAATGAATTAGAAAACAAATTTGATAAATGGTGTTATTTCTTGAAAAACTTAGATAGCTTCGAGAATATTCCTGCTATTTTGAACGAAGCCATTTTCCAAAAAGCCTTTGATACGGCAGAATTAGCCAATTTGAGCATCGAACAAAGAACGCTTTATGAGGAAAATCTAATGAATTATTGGACACTGAATAGTGCATTTGAAACCGCAGTGGAAACAGCCGTAGAGGAGCGCGAAATCGAAATTGCTAAAAATGCAATTTCGGAAGGATTGGATAATAAATTGATTTCAAAATTAACAAATCTAAGTGTTGAGCAAATAGAAAAATTGCGTTCAGAAATGAAAAAATAAGTTCGAACGAAAAAAATATAGTAAAAAAATCCATTTTTTTACAAATGGATTTTTTTATGTGGGTTTTATCCCAAAATCTCCGTCAAACTTGCTTCATGGGCTTCGGTAATATGCCTAATATCTTCGGCAGAAATAGCCGTTGAAACAAACATACTTTCGAACTGCGAAGGAGCTAAATATACGCCTTTTGAAAGCATCGAATGAAAATATTTGCCAAATAATCCCAAATCCGAAGTTTTGGCACTTGCCAAATTAGTAACTTTTTGATCGGTAAAAAATAAAGTAAACATCGAACCGATCTGGTTCATGGTATATTTCAAGCCTCGTTTGTCCAAACCCTTCCGCAAACCTTCAGTAATTTGCGTGGTTATTTTGGTTAAATCTTGATAGATAGTAGGGTTTTCGTTCAGGTGCGTCAGCATAGCAAAACCCGCCGCCATTGCCACAGGATTGCCTGAAAGCGTACCCGCCTGATACACTTTGCCGACAGGTGAAACGCAGTCCATAATTTCCTTCCGACCGCCATACGCCCCAACAGGCAAACCTCCACCAATAATTTTTCCTAAAGTAGTCAGATCGGGTTTGATACCAAAAATTTCTTGCGCTCCGCCTCGTGCCAAGCGAAATCCCGTCATGACTTCATCAAAAATCAAAACAATGCCTTTTTCGGTACAAATTTTCCTTATTTTTTCCAAAAAACCATTTTCAGGCAATACGCAACCCATATTCCCAACCACAGGTTCGAGAATCAAAGCCGCAATTTGGTTTTCATTCGCTTCGATCAGGGTTTTGACCGCCTCGAAATCGTTGAAAGGAGCAGTTAGCGTATCTTGTGCCACGCCTGCGGTAACGCCCGCACTATCGGGAACGCCTGTGGTAATTGCCCCGCTTCCCGCCGCAATCAAAAAAGAATCGGCGTGTCCGTGATAACAGCCCTCGAATTTTAAAATTTTATTACGTCCAGTAAAACCCCGTGCGACCCGAATTGCCGCCATAGTTGCCTCTGTGCCAGAATTAACCATGCGAATTTTTTCGATACTGGGCATCATACTAATGATCAACTCCGCCATCTCGACTTCTCTGCGGGTTGGCGCACCAAAAGAAAAAGATTTCGCAATGGCTTCGCCAATGGCTTTTTCTATAATTGGGTTGGCGTGTCCCAGAATCATAGGACCCCAAGAGTTAATAAGTTCTACATAACGGTTTCCGTCTTCGTCATAGAGGTACGCCCCCCTACCTGATTGCATAAAAATAGGCGTTCCGCCAACAGACTTAAATGCCCGAACAGGCGAATTAACGCCACCAGGTATCAAATTTTGTGCTTTTTCGAATAAAATTTTACTTTGAATGGTTTGCATACAAAAATATATGTTGAAAAATAAGGTATTCGTTTTCGAGTGTTTGCAAAAGTAAAAAAAAATAGCAAACATCTTACATTCTGGCAAAATCGGATCGCATTTTGTTATAATAGGGGCAAACAAACACAATTCGTAGCCTAATCAGAAAGAAAATGAAAAAGATTTTTTTTATATTCAACTCCTTACTTTTAGTGGTTTTTGGTGCATTGGCACAACCTTCGGAGATCATCGAGGAGCATCTTAAGGCAATACACAAAGCCTCACACGACACCATTAAAGTAATTCACTATAACGAATTAAGCGCTCTGTACTCCAGCTCTTCGCCCGATACCGCCATGATGCACGCCCTCGAAGCCCTCAAACTTTCCGAAAAAAGTGAATACAAACGCGGCGAAGCCTTTGCTTTTTCCAATTTTGGTATGATCAAAAATGTAAAAGGGGATTATACAGGTTCGCTAAGTTACCATTTTCAAGCCCTAAAACTGTTCCAAAACCTAAACGACAAACGCGGCGTTGCTGATACTTATACCCAAATTGGCTTAGTTTATCAAGTTCAGGGCAATTACCCTTTGGCTTTGGAACATTTCCTGAACGCCTTGCAAATAAGAGAGGAGATTTTGGATCAAAGAGGCATTGCCACTTGTTATAACAACATTGGTTTGGTGTATGAATTGCAAGCCATGAACGAACAAGCGCTTGAGTATTTTTTGAGAGGTTTGGAAATTAATGAACGAATACATGACAAGAAAGGTTTAAACGTTTCTCTGCGAAATATTGGGATTATTTTTATGAATCTCGAAAACTATGCCGAAGCAAAGGATTATTTCTTTCGTTCTATGCACATTTCTGAAGAAATTGGTGATTTACAAGGAGTTGCTACTTCTTGGCGAAGCATTGGAGAGGTACATGAGCGCCAAGATCAGGACAATGAAGCACTGGCATATTACCAATTAGCCTTACAAGTTTGCGAAGAACTCAACGACCGCGAGGGCGTTTCGGCAAATTTGACCAACATGGGCAATATTTATCGGAAGAAAAACAACCTGAATAAAGCCATCGATTACTGTTTGAGAAGTTTGAATTTGGCTTACAAAATAGGTTCAAAACTCTCCATCAAAAATGCTTCTGAAATTCTTTATAAAATCTACAAAACGCAAAATGATTGCGAAAAAGCGATGGTCTATCAAGGGCTTTTCATGGTGTATAAAGACAGCCTTTTGAACGAAGAAAAACAATCGGAAATTGGTAGATTAACAGGACAATACGAAACTGAACGCAAAATA
>JAAFHK010000185.1 GCA_013297565.1 Cytophagales bacterium | reverse complement strand
ACCTGCTTCTGTGCCTTCGCCCGTGTCCTCTGCTTGCTTGAAATAAACTTCGCTAAAATCTCGGTATTGCATCGGATTATTAGGGAAATTTTTGACGTGCGGGTGCAGAAGTCTGTAGGCTTCGTCGTACCAAAGCACCAAAATAGGGGCATCAGCCATCATAATTTGTTCGGCTTTGAGGAAATTTTGATAAGCCTCTTCTTTGCTTGGGGCATTGAGGGCTTTTTCGTAATATTGGTCAAAACGCGGGTTTTTATAGCGTGAAATATTTGGATAGGAACTTTTGCCCAAACCATCAGGAATGTATTTGCTGTGAAACATCCACATAAAGGCTTCGGGACTTGGAAAATCGGCGATCCACGAAAGACGAATCAGGTTATAATTTCCTGTTCGGCATTTTTCGGTAATATGTGCGTGCGGAATGGTATTGAGTTCTATATTGATATTCAACTGATCTTTGAGTTGTTTTTTCAATTCATTCGCCACACTTGTATTGCGGTTGCCTTCAGGATTGAGGTCAAGAGCAATGATAGGGAAACCTTTGCCGTTTGGATAACCCGCTTTGGTCATGTAATATCGAGCCGAATCAGGTTTTAGGGTGTAGCCTTTGATCTGTTCCACGTCATAATCTCTAAAAGAAGGCGGTGTTAAACCATGAATTCCAGCCTTAAATCCTTCTTTGTTCAAAACATAATTTAGGATTTTCTCACGGTCGATGGCATAAGAAATTGCCTTGCGAACATTGACATTTTCAAAAATACTTCCTTGATTAAGGAAAGAAAGAATTTGCGTTTGCGTTTCAGGTGTTCTTTGCAAAATATATTTGGATTGCGCTCCGTCTGGGTCTTCGGTGGTTTCTTCGAGCATCTCGAATATTTTATCGGCAGGCAAACGGTACATCATGTCGAGTTTGCGCTGTTTAAATTCTAACAACTCGATTTGTTTGTCTTGGATAAATTGGATACGAATTGCGTCCAAGAAAGGCAATTTATTGCCAAACTTGTCGGTACGGTGGTAGTTCTCATTGCGTTCCAAAATAATCGAGATGCCCTCATTTACGCTACGCATTTTGAAAGGACCTGTTCCTACGGCTTTAATCCGCATTTCCATACCATATTTATCAAAAACTTCTTTAGGATAAACAAAAGTTTCGGGGCGCGCTAATTTGTGAATAAACATCGAATGCGGTTTGATCAAACGCAATTCGAGAGTATAATCATCAATTATTTTCAAACCCTCGATTTCTTTAGCAGGAGTTTTTCCGCCTTTGGTTGCGGCATAATATTCGTTTGCCCCAACCAGAAGGCTATCAAAAACGTGAAAGCCTTGATTATTAACGTATTCGGTACAGAGGCGTGTAAAACAATATTTGATGTCCTGTGCCTTCAGCTCTCTGCCTTTTCCGCCATCGAAAGCCTCGTCATCATGAAAAAATACTCCTTTTTTGAGTTTGAAAGTATAAAGTGTGCGTGAATTATCAACGGTATAACTTTCGACCAAACAAGGCACAACATTTAAGGAATCCTGTTCGTACTTAAAAAGTCCTTCATAAACCTGCGAAGCTACTCTGTACGAATAGACATCGATAATATTGTGTGGAAAAAGGTTCTTGATGTATTCGGGTTCGTTCAGGTTGAACGTTCCTCCGTAATACCTATCGCCTTGGGCTACTAAAGGTTTTCCTGCCTCATTTTCGCCTTCTTTTTTATCACAAGCCGACCACAAAAAAGCTAATGACAAAATAATAAATAGTTTTTTCATCGATAAATAGGGTTTCATAAGATTGGTTTCCGCAAAACATAAACAAACCTATTGCGGTTTTTTTCATAAAACAATTTTTTTTAGAAAAAAATCGTTCGAATTTCATTTTTTTTCAAAAATATTTGAAAAACAGCGTAATATATTAAATATTTTTTTTTAATCAATAAAAATGCAAGTTTATTTGATGCTCAACCAAACCGGACAGTGATCAGAATGAACCGCATTGGGCAAAATTTGGCAATTTTCAAGGCGTTCTTGCATAGAAACACTCGCCATGAAATAATCGATTCGCCAACCCAAATTCTTTTCACGCGAACCAGCACGCGTACTCCACCATGTATAATTATGCGGTTCGGTATTAAAATGCCTAAAAGTATCCACAAAACCACTTTCTACGAATTTATCAAACCATTCCCTTTCTTCGGGTAGAAAACCTGAAGAATGTTGGTTTTGTTTTGGGTTGTGAATGTCCATCGGTTTGTGGCAAATGTTATAGTCGCCCGCAATCAACAAATTAGGAATATTTTTTCGCAATTCTTGAATATATGCGTAAAAATCCGCCAACCAAGCAAATTTAAAAGTTTGGCGCTCCTCGCCGCTTGTTCCAGAAGGCATATAGACGCTGATGATCGAAAAATCGGCAAAATCGAGGCGAATCGTACGCCCTTCGGCATCATATTGAGCAATCCCGCAACCGTATTCGACATGAATGGGCTTGAGTTTGGACAAAATAGCCACTCCACTGTAGCCTTTTTTTTCGGCGGGATACCAAAAAACTTCGTAACCCAAGTTGTGAAACAAACCAAAATCGAGCTGATCGGGGTTCGCTTTTATTTCTTGCAAACAAACAATATCGGCTTCGGTGGCTTTTAACCACTCTATAAAGCCTTTTTTGATTGCCGAACGAATACCATTGACATTGTACGTGAGAAGTTTCATAAAAATCTTTTTGTAAATCAATCGTATTTTTATGATATTGTTTGCAAAACGCAAAGTATTTTTTCTTTTTAAGCCATGAAATTACGCCGTTTGTTTGTAACATAGGCTTTAGCCTGTGCATACCAACACAGGCTAAAGCCTATGTTACAGAAAATTCATTTTTTATTTTATAGCCATGAAATTACGCCGTTTGTTTGTAACATAGGCTTTAGCCTGTGCATACCAACACAGGCTAAAGCCTATGTTACAGAAAATTCATTTTTTATTTTATAGCCATGAAATTACGCCGTTTGTTTGTAACATAGGCTTTAGCCTGTGCATACCAACACAGGCTAAAGCCTATGTTACAGAAAATTCATTTTTTATTTTATAGCCATGAAATTACGCCGTTTGTCTTTGGAAGATTATAAAAGAGGGATTTTGGAACAAAACAAGGTGGTTTTGAGTAGGGCGATCACGCTGGTCGAGAGCCAATTAGCCGCAGATCAGATTTTGGCGCGGCGGCTAATTGAAGAACTCCTCGAACATACAGGAAATTCCTTACGAATTGGCATTACAGGTGTGCCTGGCGTAGGAAAAAGCACTTTTATTGAGGCTTTTGGTAAAATATTGGTAGAAAAAGGTAAAAAAATAGCCGTCTTAGCCATTGACCCAACAAGCCAACGCACAGGCGGCAGCATTATGGGCGACAAAACCCGCATGGAAACGCTTTCTTTAGAACCCCAAGTCTATATTCGACCTTCGCCTTCGGGCAGTTCTTTGGGCGGCGTGAGCCGAAAAACGCGCGAAACCATGTTGCTTTGCGAAGCGGCAGGATTTGATCTGATTCTGGTCGAAACCGTAGGAGTAGGGCAATCTGAAGTGGCGGTGCGGGAAATGGTTGATCTGTTTCTGTTGCTTATGTTGGCAGGGGCGGGTGATGAGTTGCAGGGAATCAAGCGTGGAATCATGGAAATGGCTGACCTGTTAGCAATTACCAAAGCCGATTCGGGCAATGAAATGAAAGCAAAAATGGCTCAAGCCGAATACCGTAATGCTTTGCACCTTTTTCCCCCTACCGAATCGGGTTGGATTCCTGCAAGCCTAATTTGTTCGGCGCTCACGAAGCAAGGAATCGACAAGATTTGGGAAAAAATACTCGAATTTGAGCAATTTACGACCAAAACGGATTGGAAAAACCAAAACAGACAGAATCAAAACAGGGCTTGGTTGCACGAAACCATCAAGGAGCAGTTGGAAATTATGTTTTACCAAAACCCTGATTTAGAGTCTTTGATCTACGAAACCGAAGAGCAAGTAGCCGCAGGAAAACGCCACGCTGTCAAAGCGGCAATGGAATTATTGGCATTCTACCAAAAATAATTAAAAATCTATTGGAACAGTTTTCTGAACTGATAAAAGTTACAATACTTTATAATATTAGCGTTTTTGGAAAAAATATTTCGAACTATTTGCTTTGTCAAATATTTTTTTGATAACTTGTAAGCTAATTGGTTTTAAAGATTGAAACCAAATAATTTCACACAAAACAAATCTTTTCACTTCAAAAATTTTTAAAAATATGCTAAAAACATATACCAAAGGACTCGTTGGAGTCCTCCTTTTAGTGGTTTGCACCTGTTTTGCAGGGATAAGTTTTGCTCAAACCGTCATTTCTGGAAAAATAACTGATGCTGAAACAGGCGAAGGGCTTGTCGGGGTTAATATTCTGGTCAAAGGAACGGTTACTGGTACAGTTACGAACATAGATGGGGCTTTCAAACTCCAAACGACCGCAGCATTGCCTTTCAAACTTGCCATTACAGCCATTGGTTATAGTTCGCAAGAAGTAGAAGTCAAAGAAAACAACCAAGTGATCGATCTCAAACTTTCTTCACAAGCCATGATGCTGGGTCAGGAAGTAGTCGTTTCGGCTTCGAAAGTCGAAGAAAAGATTTTGGAATCGCCTGTTACGGTCGAAAAAATGGACATCTTGGCAATTCGGAATACGCCCGCCCCAAGTTTTTATGATGCCCTCCAAAACATCAAAGGCGTAGAGATGAGTACCCAAAGTTTTACCTTCAAGTCTTTTAATACAAGAGGGTTTAATGCCAATGGTAACGTTCGAACTGTCCAAATGATTGACGGTATGGACAACCAAGCCCCAGGTTTGAATTTTCCATTGGGAAATATCGTAGGTATGTCCGAATTGGATTTGGAAAGTATCGAACTTCTTCCTGGTGCGGCTTCGGCTTTGTATGGTCCCAATGCGATCAATGGAATTTTATTGATGAATAGTAAAAATCCGTTTAATTATCAAGGATTAAGTGCTTACGTAAAAACGGGCATTATGAGTGATGATAACCGCACACAGGCAAATTCGGGTATGTATGACGTGGCAGTTCGTTATGCGAAAGCCTTTAATGACAAATTTGCTTTTAAAGTCAATATCAATTATGTACGTGCCGATGATTGGCAGGCTTACGATTACAGAGATCAAAGTTTGCTCAACGGCACAAACATTAATACAGGATCACGCAGTGGCAATGTGGGTTTTAATGGCGTAAATACGTATGGTGATGAAACCAACGTAAATATGCTTAGTTCGCTTGCGCCTGCTTTAGCTACGAATACTACTTTGCGAACCCTTTCAGGATTGACAGGACAAAGCGTTCCAAGTTTGATCAATTTGCTCATTCCCAACGTAAATGTTTCGAGAGGTGGTTATAAAGAAGTGGATTTGGCAAACTACAAAGCCGAAAGTATTAAATTGAACGCCGCTTTGCACTACCGAATCAGTGAAAAAGTAGAGGCTTTGGTACAGGGTAGTTATGGAACAGGTACAACGGTTTATACAGGCGCCGACCGCTACTCTTTGACTGGTTTTTATTTGGCACAGTTCAAAGCCGAAATTCGTGGCTCGAATTTTTATGTAAGGGCTTATACTACGCTTGAAAATTCGGGTGATTCGTATGCTATTGGTACTTTGGGCGTAGGGATTAATGAAGCATGGAAGCCCAGTAGCACTTGGTTTCCACAATATTTCCAAACCTACGCAAGTTCTGCCATTGGTGCTTTCGGTTTGGGCTTACAAAGCCAACTTGCTCAAGGTATAAATCCCGCCCAAGCCTTTGCCAATTCGGTAGCGGCAGTGAATCAGGGTTCGGCAGGTTTTCACCAAAACGCCAGAGCAGTAGCCGATCAAGGTCGATTTGTTGAAGGCAGTGCCGAATTTAACAATGCCGCCGCAGGCGTAAAATCTCGCCCAATTCCTGGTAATGCACAAGGCGTAGGAGCAAGATTTACGGATAAAACCAATATGTACCAATTCGAAGGTATGTTTAATTTCAGCGAACAAATCAAATTTGCCGAAATTATTGTAGGGGCTAATTATCGTATTTATGATCTCAATTCGGAAAAAACCCTTTTTGCTTTGCAAGATGACGGAAGCGAATTTACTATTTCAGAATACGGCGGTTATATTCAGGCTTCTAAAAAATTGTTTGAAGACAAGTTAAAACTTTCGGGTTCGGTACGTTATGACAAAAATCAAAACTTTGAAGGACAATTTAACCCACGTGCTTCAGCAGTTTTCACCTTTGCCAAAACGCATAATATCCGTGCTTCCTTCCAAACAGGTTTCCGTATCCCAACTACTCAAAATCAATACATCGATTTGCTTACTCCGCAGGCTCGTTTGACAGGTGGTTTGCCACTTTTCCAAAACCGTTATAATATGATCGGCAATCCTGTTTATACGATTGCTTCGGTTCAGGCTTTTGGGGCGGCACTTCAGGCAGGACAATCACCCGCTACAGCGGCAGGTCTGTTGAAAAAATTTGAGTTTAGAGATTTCAAACCTGAACGCATTTTGTCTTATGAATTGGGTTATAAAGGTTTGATTGCCAATAAGTTATTAATTGATGCGTATTATTATCATAATACCTACACCAATTTCATCGGGACGGCAGTCGTAGCTCAAACCCAAACAGTAGGCGCACCCGTTACAGCACTTTTGAGTGGTACTACCCGCAATGTTTATTCATTTCCTACTACTCAATCCTTTGACGTAAAAGCACAAGGCTGGGCTTTAGGGCTTGATTATCAGTTGCCAAAAGGCTATAATGTTGGCGGTAATGTTTCGTACAACGAACTCTTGAACGAAGACGAAATTACAGCAGGCGGTTCGCAATCTGAATTTAATACTTCACCTTATCGTTTTAACTTTACTTTTGCTAACCGCAATGCTTACAAAAATCTTGGCTTTAGTGTAGCCTATCGCTGGCAAGATCAGTTAGTATGGCAATCAACCTTTGTAGGACAAAGCATAGGCAACACACGTCAAAGTATTGTTCCTTCTTACGGAGCTTTAGATGCCCAGTTAAGTTATAAAATGCCAAAACAAAAACTCCTTTTCAAACTTGGCGGAGCTAACTTGTTTGGCAAACCTTACACCCAAGCATGGGGCAATCCAAGCATAGGAACTATGTATTATTTACAAGTTACCTTTGATCAGGCATTGAACTAAGCACGACAAAACTTTCCAAAAGTTTAAAACTTTTGGAAAGTTTTGTTTTATTTTGCTTCGTTATGGATCATTTTTTCCAAAATTTTATGGCAAAACGTAGAAAAGACATCGAAGACGGTGATGAGAGAGGCAAAAATTGGAAAGAGGGTGAATTGATCAAACAATTCAACCTAAAACGCATTACAGAATATCAAACCCCTGTTTTGAAAGAATGGTGGGAGGTGGAAAACCCTACTTTTACGCCTAAAGAAAAGGAAATATTTGAGGAAAAACATTTGCTAATTCTTAAAAATTTTTCGGGCTGGAGTGAGGAAGACCTCAAAATGAAATTTATTACACATATCTTGGATTTGGGGCATTTGCATGACGAAAACGGCATTATTGGCTATTTTGATAAGATTATTTGGGCAAAAATTGACGATATAAAATTAATTGTAAAATCTGATTTTATGATGGCAAAAGGGATTTTGGACGTATTCGAAACGCCTTATTTCCATTTTCAAGAATACAAACCCCATAAAAATCCTTCAGGTGATTCGATGGCGCAACTTATTGAGGCTTTTCTGATTGCCCAAGTCCGAAACAAATCCCAAAAGCCTTTGTATGGAATAGAGATTATGGGCAAACAATGGACTTTTATCACTATGGAAGGCAAAGAATACTGTATTTCAAAAGCCCTTGACAGTACCGAAAAAGAAGATTTACTCAAAATTATTGCTATTTTACGCAAATTTAAGCATATTTTATTGACAAGGTTAATTGATTAATTTTCAAACAAACAACTCACATCATGTATTTTTGGAATCCGTTTCCATTTGTCCGTTTGGGCATGGCTTTGGCCGTCGGGATATTGCTGTACTACTATCAGCCCGATTATCAAAACCATGCCTTATTTTTTTTCGCCTTGTTTGGGATAGCTTATGCCGCACTTATCCTATTTTTACCGAAGAAATTACA
>JAAFHK010000184.1 GCA_013297565.1 Cytophagales bacterium | reverse complement strand
CAGGGCTTTTATAAATGACAAAAAAGGCGGAGACGGCGGCATCGATGGCATGGCGTATATGCTCGATCATGAAGAAAACGGCAAGGAAATAAGCCGAAAAGTGCTATTTTCCGTCAAATCAAATAAAAATTTGAACCCAACCGTAGTCCGTGATTTGGCGGGAACAATGGAAAGAGAAAAAGCGGCTGTGGGTTATTTGATCAGCCTTTACCCTGTCGAAAACTTAGTCAAAGAAGCCTCGAAATACGGTTTTTTCGAGAATCGTTTTGGGCAAAGTTTCCCACGAATTACTGTAGTTTCGATCCAAGAATTGCTTGACGGTTTGCGCATGAATCTGCCGCTACCTTTGGAAGTACTGAAAAGTGCGGAACTGAAAAAACGGGACATTACCGAAAACTTGTTTTAGGAAAGCCCACGTTACAAACATTTATGACTTTGTTGCGTGGTTAATTTTTATTAAAACGGGCGGTAGTGGTAAAAAAAATGGTAGTGTAATAAATTGACAATGAGGGAGTTAATATTATGAAAACTATTCTATATGACAATTTTTGTTGACAAAAAAGTAAAAAGCCTAATTTTGTATTAATCACAACCAATATCATTTTGGGAAATAATGCTTAGATTTGCGTAGCCCAACCAAAATGATATAAAACAATGAACACGAAGCCAAAAATATTTTTCCCTTACGGTTTGAGTAATTGGGAGCAGGTAGCCACACAAGGTTACACATTAGTTGATAAAACGCTTTTTGTTGAACGTTTGGAAAGCGAAAAACAAAAACAAATTGCTTTTTTACGCCCACGCCGAATCGGAAAAAGCCTTTTTGTGTCGATTTTGGAATATTATTATGACAGAAATACCAAACATAAATTCGATCAACTATTTGGAAAGTATTATATTGGGCAGAATCCTACGCCTTTGGCAAATAGTTTTCATGTTCTCAAAATGGATTTTAGCGGGATCGATACCAATACGCAGGAAAATAGTTTTTCAGGCTTTCTGTTCAAAGTTCGAGGCTATCTCAATAACTTCATGCGCAAGTATCAACTTTTTACTGAACAGGAAAGACAAATGGTTGTTTCGCAAACCTCACCCGCCAAGACTTTGCAAGCCTTTTTTGATTTGTACGGAAATACGCAAGCGCCAATTTATTTGATCATAGATGAATACGACCATTTTACCAATGAAATTCTGATTCGGGATTTGACCGAATTTAAAAAATCTGTTTCGCAGGACGGTTATGTACGCAAATTTTATGAAATAGTCAAAGAAGCTACCCAACAAGGGATTGTTGACCGTTTTTTTATTACAGGCGTTTCGCCCATCACCCTCGACAGCCTCACCAGCGGGTTTAATATCGTCAAGCACCTTAGCCACAGTTTGAATTTTCACGACATGATGGGTTTTACCGAACAGGAAACTCAAGATTTATTGCTTTTGGTTTTGGAAGATGAGAGCCGTTTAGAACTGATTATGAATGACTTACGAAAATATTACAATGGTTATAAATTCAATACCGAAGCCAAGCAGACGGTTTATAATTCCAATATGGTTCTATATTTTCTTGATGAGTTCAAAAATTCTCAAAACTATCCTCGCCAAATCCTCGATCCGAATATCATGCCCGATTATGGCAAACTGAAAAAAATGTTCGAAGTGGCAAGTTGGCAAGACAACATTGAAGTTTTGGAAACGATTTTAGAAAATGGAGAGATAAGTTCTCCCCAAATTTTTCAATTTATCTTTGAGCAGAATTTTGGCAAAATTGAATTTGTCAATTTTCTCTATTATATGGGTAATATGACCATTAAAAAGGATAATGGTTTGAGTGGAGCTATTTTCAAAATTCCTAATCAGGTCATTGCCGATTTGTATTGGAAATATTATGCGAATGTTTTGCAAGAAAGGGCGGAATTACGCACCGAACAAGATCGCGTTTTTCCTGCGGTTTATGAGATGGCTTTGGGCAATCCACAGCCTTTTTTTGATTTGGTGCAGAAAAGTTTGGAAATTCTCTCGAATCGGGATTTTCAAAGATTTGACGAAAAATACGTAAAAATGCTCATTATTGCCTATGCTATGCAAGGTGGAGTATTTTTTATTAGTTCAGAAAGAGAAACTCAAGGCGGAGGTTATGTGGATATAGAAATGGATCGAAGACCCAGTAACACCAAAAAACACACACAATACGTTTTCGAAGTCAAATATTTGCCAAAAGCAGGCTCGAAAAAACTCAAAGAAATACAGGCAGAAGCCGAAAAACAATTAAGGCATTATCTCGAAACGGACGAAATTTTGCGAAGCAAAGAAAATTTATCAGCGCTTACGGTCGTGATTGTGAAAGACAAAGTGATTATGAAAAAAATTAACTAAAAATACCTCAATTTTAAGAAATATGTCCTATTCACAAGTCCGTTTGGGTATAGTGGGTGGTGGGCAACTTGGGCGTATGCTTATCCAAGCCGCCATCGACCTGAACGTCCGCACCAAAGTCCTCGATCCCGATCCGCAAGCCCCTTGTGCGGCTATTGCCCATGAGTTCGTTTGCGGGCAACTCACTGATTTTCAGACAGTTTATGAATTTGGAAAAGGCTTGGACGTACTTACCATCGAGATCGAGAATATCAATGCTGATGCCCTCGAACGTTTGGAAAACGAAGGAGTAAAAGTTTTTCCACAAGCCAAATGGATCAGGCTTTTTCAGGACAAACGTTTGCAAAAACAGTTTTACAAAGATCAGGGTTTCCCTACTTCAGATTTCGTGCTGACCGAAAAATTGGCAGATTTGGAAAAATACACCCATTTTTTACCTGCTTTTCACAAACTTGGCAAGGCAGGATATGACGGCAGAGGCGTTCAAAAAATAGCCAACTCGCAAGATATTTCGAAAGGTTTCGAAGCTCCTTCTGTTTTGGAAAAAATGATTGATTTCGAAAAAGAAATTGCGGTAATCGCCGCCCGAAACGAATCGGGCGAAATTCGAATTTTTCCTGCTGTCGAAATGGTTTTTCACCCCGAATACAATCTGGTCGAATA
This sequence comes from Cytophagales bacterium, assembly GCA_013297565.1. GTDB lineage: Bacteria > Bacteroidota > Bacteroidia > Cytophagales > Thermoflexibacteraceae > JAAFHK01. Next base: position 5,147 of record JAAFHK010000184.1, on the reverse strand, counting down.
CCTTTTTGCTCCTGCCCAATTAAGCGAATCGCTTGCCAAAACTGCTGAAGAAATTGCCCGTAACTTATTGATTAAGACCGAATTAGTCGGCATTTTTGCGGTTGAAATGTTTGTTACCAAAAACCATGAAATCCTGATCAACGAAATTGCCTTACGACCGCACAATAGCGGACACCACACCATCGAGGCAAATATGACCTCGCAATACGAACAGCATTTGCGGGCAATTCTGAACCTACCTTTAGGCTCAACCCAGACCCTTTCTGCCGCCGCTATGGTCAATCTTTTGGGCGAAGCCAATTTTTCGGGCGTGGCACTTTATGAAGGTTTGGAAGAAGTGATGGCAATGGAGGGAACTTTTGTGCATTTGTACGGAAAAACCACAACCAAACCTTCCCGCAAAATGGGACACGTTACGATTTTGGAAAATGATTTGGAAGTTTTGAAAAACAAAGCAGAAAAAGTAAAAAATACGCTGAAGGTAAAAGCCTAATTTTCAACCAAACCCTTAAGGTTTTCGAAAACCTTATAGGGGTTTATTTATGACTTTTCAGTGGTTACTCTACCCGATTATTTTTCTAAATTTCCACCCCAACCCCTGCCTCCACAGGGAAGAGGGAACAGCAGAAATTATCTCAAAAAGCCCTCTCTTAGGGGAGGGTTTGGGAACTTGTAAAAATAATTTTATAATTTATTGATTATCAATATTTTAAAAAATTATCGAATAGAGTAGTTCCTATCAATACCTATAATCAGCTGGAAATATATTGAGGAAAGGCTTTTCCGAATCGTTGTTGCACTTTATAGTTTTAGGAGCAATTTTTTCCTCAAATGAAAAATTATCTATTTATAACTATTAAAGTTTATGAATAATAGGACTTACGCATTTTGCTCGTAATTGCTCAAAAATAACATTTTTTGAAAAAAATGTTATTTTTATAAACTCTTGATAATCAAGAACTATACTAAAAACCCTCATGAAATCAACTTCAGTCGGACGTAGTCCGACCTTGAAAAGGTTGCGAAATTTCAAGGTCGGACTACGTCCGACTGAAGTTTTTTTGCAGAATGTGTAATTTGTAACAGTTTTCAGTATAACAGTTCTTTAAGGACTGTTAGTTCTTAAAAATGCGTAAGTCATAAATAAATGCGTAACGCCCTTTAGGGTGTTACTAAAATACTGGAAATCAGCACATTGGCACACACTAAAGGGTATGCTACAGAATTATTCATAAACTCTATTCATAAACTCTAATATAAAAATATTTTTTGCTACATTTGACAAAACAAGGGCATATTTTGGTATGAAAAGTAGAGAAGAAGAATACAGAGAATTATTTTTGGCGGAGGCTTCAGCCCAATACGAAGAACTGAACCGCTACTTCGTGGTACTCGAAAAAGACCCGCACAATATAGAAGCGATCCAAACCATTTTTCGGATCATGCACACCCTCAAGGCAAATGCCTCGGCAATGGGCTTTGAGCCAATCTACGAAATGGCGCACCTGCTCGAAGATATTTTTAGTGAAATCAAATCCCAAAAATTGGCTCTTACGACTGATACATTCAACGATTTGTTCAGAGCAAATGACAAATTGGGCGAGATGATTGGTGCAATTAGCAATCCCGAAAAAAAAGTTGTTTATAAAGGTTTGCGTGCCAAATTACAAGTTTTGCTCGACCGTACTCGCCAAACCGAAACTCCACAAAAGCCCGAAAATCAATCCGTAAGCGAAGTAATTATTGAAAAAAAGGAAGAAAAAAGAGCCGAACAAACCAAAACTCCAGAACTAAAAAAAAGAGGTCGACCAAAAAAAACAGAAACCGAAATAAAAGTAGCCACTGAAGAAAAAACGGAAGAAAAAAATCCTGAAAAAGAAGCCGATCCTGAAGAAGAAATCCAATCGAATCCAAACGAATTTCCAAGCCATCAGATTGCTTTTGCGGAGGTAATTCAAGTGCCTGTTGCCAAATTGGATAATTTATTGAATTTGGTAAGCGAGCTTTCTATCGAGAAAGATCGGATTATTACGTCCTACACCCGCCAAATGGGACTTGCCAACGAATTTTCTCTCTTGAATCGCTTGGCTTCCGATTTGCAATATTCCGTTATGAACGTGCGTTTGGTGCAGATCAGTCTTTTGTTCAATAAGTTTCATAGAATAGTGAGAGATATTGCCCAATTCGAAGGAAAACAAGTGAATTTGGTTTTGGAAGGGACTGAAATTGAGATAGATAGGAATATTTTGCAGACCATGAGTGATTCGCTAATTCACCTTGTCCGAAATTCGATAAGTCACGGGATCGAAAGTACAGAAGAACGAAAAGCGAAGGGAAAAAATCCGATTGGGACGATCAAATTGGCGGCTCGAAATGACAAGGACAACGTAGTGATTGAGGTGAGTGATGATGGCAAAGGCATTGATCCTGAACTGATTAGACAAAAAATTATTGAAAAAAACTTAGTGAGTCTTAGCGAAGCCAATAAACTAAGCGAAAGCGAACTTACGAATTTTATTTTTGTTTCAGGTTTTTCGAGTGCCTCAAAAATTACAGCAGTTTCGGGGCGCGGCGTGGGCATGGACGTAGTGAAAAAAACGGTAGAGTCGATAGGAGGAAAAGTAGATATGAATACCAAAAAAGACAAAGGCACAACTTTTGGCATGGAACTGCCCGCTTCGATGGCGGTGCGTAGCGTACTGTTGTTCGAATTGGGCAGAGCCGAATTTGCCATTCCGCTTTCTTTTACGGAGGCAGTGATTCAGGTCGAAAAAGCCCAAATCCACAGAGTAGGCAAGGGTTTGATGACCACTTATTTAGAAAAAACGGTTTCTGTAGTTTTTCTGCAAGACGTTTTTTCGGTCAAAAACCTCAACGATCTGCACCATAACCATATCTTGCAAAAAACATTTGACCAGATGACAGGTACGGAAAAACTTTCGATGATTGTGGTCAGTATGGACAATAAACATTTGGGTTTGGTGGTCGACCGCCTTTTGCAACAAAAGGAAATTATCGAAAAACCTATGAACAAACCGCTTGATTCCACGCCTTTTATGAGTGGAGCAACGATTTTGGGCAATGGAAATGTTTGCTTGGTTTTGGACATTCCCTCAATGGTCAAGTATTTATTTAGGAAATAGCGTTATGAAGAAATCTGTAGCATACCCTTCAGGGTGTGCCAATGTGTTGATTTTCAAGTTATTATAAACACCCTACGAGGACATTATACAAATTATTCATAAACTTTAATAAGTAAATGTTTGGTTATCAATAAATTACGAACAAAATTATGGAAAATGATTTTTTAGCAAAATACGAATTATTGCCATCTTCTGCGCAGCAAACCGTAGCGGATTTGGTTGATTTTCTGTTCGAAAAATACAAAAAGGAACGTTTAGAGGCGATTGTTCGGAATTTGGGTTTTGCCGATTTATTGGATTTTTGGACAAAAAAAAGCCTTGATGCGGAAATGTCAAACGAAAAAATAGCGGCAGAAATTCGCCAATATGTTTTACATGAAATGGCGAGTTGGCAAAAAATAATTCAAGATTTTGAAAATAAATATCAAAACGATTTGACTTATTTACGCCAACATTTTCACGAATTGAGGGAATTTGACGAATTGGAAAAAGAGGCGGACGAAGTGGAATGGGAAGCGGCTTTTAGTTTCATTGAGGCACATCAAAAAACCTTACAATTACTATGACTACCGAAGAAATGATTATCCGCAAAGTCAATTTTTACTAAATCTTACACCCATGAAAACCCTGCATATTTCCATTCCCAAGCCCTGTTCCGAAGATTGGGACAAAATGACCTCTCAAGAAAAAGGGCGTTTTTGTGCCGTTTGTAGCAAAACGGTTGTCGATTTTACGGAAAAAACACCTGCTGAAATTGTCGCTATTCTGCAAAACCCATCAGGGAAAATGTGCGGCAGATTCCGCCCCGATCAGTTGCGTTCATATCCCCTGCCCGAAACGGTGCCTTTTTCCAACCCTGAATTTCGCAGGCATTTTTCTTGGCAGAAATGGGCAGCCATGCTTTCGGCTTTGGTTGTGTGGCAAGGCACACCTGCTTTTTCGCAACAAGTAGAAACGCCGCAGTCCCAAGTCAGTCTTCAAAAAAACACCCAGAATGAAAATCCTACGGAATGGATTGTAAGAGGAAGAGTAGTTGATCGTAAAACAGGGGAAGGAATTAATTTGGTGGCAATTAATATTTTAGGGACAAATATGCGAAGTTTTTCCAATTCTCAAGGGGAATTTAGCTTAGATTTGAGTAGTTTAGGGCAAAAGGACGTTGTTTTGGGATTTGAAAGTGATTTCTACAAAGCCCAAACATTAAAAGTAAAATACTTGAAAAAAGAAATTCCTACAGTTAAGTTAAAGCAAAGATCAGGAAAAAATATAAAAAGTGATATGGTTGAAACATTTGTTGGAGAAATAGTATGCTCAACTTGTCCAATTATATTTGGATCAGATACTCTTATGGTTGATAAACTTATGTACACAAATATAACCTTCAAAAAAATTGCTTTAGGTACAGACCCTTCCGCTGTTATAGAATTTACCGAAGAATCATACTCCATTCTTGATCTTTGGGCAGAGTTTCTTATTCTAAACAGGGCGATTCGTATTGAAATTCGGGCTCATGCGGACGGAGAAAACGGAGAATTGGCGAATAGAATTACTAACGCACGAGCAAAAGCCATTTCTGATTATTTAGCTGAAAAAGCCGTACAAACTTTTCGTTTGAACCCAACGGGTTATGGTGCTACGATACCTAATGCAAGTGGTGGTAACAACGAACGAATCGAGTTTAGGATTTTAGCAATTACTGAAGAGTAGCTTGGTTTTATACATACATAATTGGTACTCAAAATTTTTTCTTTAGCGTTTATAAGGTTTTGAGCCTTATAAACGCTATTTTTGTCAAAAATAAATTTGTTACCTAATTATATGAAAATTTAATGGTATTTTTATTTTGGGAATCCCCCCTGCCCCCCTTTGAAAAGGGGGGAGTTAAGAAAAACTCCCTCCTTTTCAAAGGGGGGCAGGGGGGATTTTACTCCTATCTACTTTTGTTTTTGCTTTTTTCGCCCATGCTTTTGGCACAAACCCCCTTTTCGGAAATGCAAAGGCTTG
>JAAFHK010000183.1 GCA_013297565.1 Cytophagales bacterium | reverse complement strand
GTTTTTTGGGCTTCAGGGGCTTGTATGCTTATTAGAGCAAAGGTTTTTTGGGAATTAGGCGCTTTCGATGCCGATTTTTTTGCGCACATGGAAGAAATTGATCTTTGTTGGCGTATGCACCATGCTGGTTATGAAGTCTGGTATTGTGCTGAATCGGTGGTTTTCCATGTAGGCGGCGGAACGCTAAACTATGTAAGCCCTTTTAAAACCTATCTTAACTTTCGAAATAGTCTGGTCATGATGATTAAAAATCTACCTCCGTTAAAAGTTTTTCCAATAATTTTCGTTCGAATGGTGTTAGATGGTTTGGCAGGTTTGCGGTTTTTGACACAAGGGAAATTTACTCATTTTTGGGCTATTCTGCGTTCGCATTTTTATCTCTACCAAAATTTCTTCAAAATATTGGTAAAAAGAAAAGAAAACTTACTAAAGGCAAAACATTTTGAGCATACGGAAATTTATCACAAAAGTATTGTTTGGGAGTATTTTGGAAGAAGAAAAAAGACGTTTAGGGACTAATTTTTTTGGCGATGTGTATGAAGTGGTCAAGTTGATTCCTGCGGGGCGGGTAAGTTCATACGGAGCAATTGCGGAGTATTTGGGCGCAAAGGGTAGCGCACGCATGGTGGGTTGGGCAATGAACCAAGCCCATACACTTCTTGATGTTCCTGCCCACCGTGTGGTCAATCGGCAGGGTTTGCTTACAGGCAAATGTCATTTTGAAAATCCAAATACGATGCAAGAACGCCTCGAAGCAGAAGGAATTAAGGTCATTAATGATCAAATTCAAGACTTTGAGAAGCATTTTTGGAATCCAAGCCTCGAATTAGCGTAAATTTCATAGATTTATTTCAAAAACTTACTTTCAAAAAAAAACGTAATCATTGTTAATTTTTCAAATAAAAAATATAAATTTGCAAATGAAAACTATATATTTTCTTAATCATACTATCATGAGAAAAATCATTTTATTCTTTGTACTTTCTTTGGCTGCGTTTGCCCCAATTTTTGCTCAAAAAACGACTGACGGGACGCATCACACATGGGCAAAACACAACATTACGGTTACTTTACCTAAAGAATTTGTTGTAAAAAAGAATCTGCCCACTCATTTCGAAGTAACCACAGAAGGAATCCGATTTATCATTAGTACGCTAAAAGCCAAAGAAATAGATATAGATGCCGCCGATATTGCAGACCTTACCGAAGAGCTGGCTGACCATTTTCATATAGACGAAACAGGAAAAATTACCGAAATCCAATTACCCGGATTCGAAGCCGCTTATGTGCTGGGTGTGATGGACGATGCTAAAGTAGCTATTTTGGGTTTTACGGACTTGGACAGCAATACAAGCTATTATGCCAAATTGATTTTTGAGGACGAAGAAAAAGCCTCTGCTAAAGTTGCGGTTGGGGTTTTTAAAAGCATTCGTAGAAATTAAATGACAAAAGACCATTTGAAAGAAATAAAAAAAAGTCCGATATTTCAAAATATCGGACTTTTTTTGCTTATTAGTTACCTCTTTTGGCTTTTATTTCTTTGTAGGCTTTTTTCTGTGCCTCGTTGCCAAGAGACGCTTCGATTTGGGCTTCACGGCGATCTTTGATCGCATCAGGGTATTTTCCTAATGCGTCTTGTTCGTCTTTCAAAGCCACTTTGGTTTTTTCCAATTCGGTTTTCATCTGTTCGATTTCTTCGTTCCCTTTGCGAATTTCCTCATTCAAAGCGTTAGTAGCCTCTTCAGTTTCAGGTTTCGTTTCGGCTTTAGCCTTAAGTGCGGCAGATTTGGTGTTGATAGTTTCAGCTTGTTTTTTCATTTCAGCCGCTTTTGCTTGAAAATCCGCTTTGCGTTTGTTCAAGGTATCCACACCCAAGTTATAATTCAAATAAGCTTTGGTAATCCCATCTTTTTGGGCGGCGTTTAATAGTAATTTTGGATCAGGAGTAGCATTGCCCTTAGCAATTTCGGCATTTTTTATCGTACCGTCAATGGCTTTAATGATACCTTCGGCTGATTTTTTGGCTTTTTCGGCGGGAGTTTGTGCCAGTGCCAAAGTAAGGGTTAAGAAAAACAAACAAATACTTACAGATAACTTTTTCATGTTTGATAAATTTTTTTTAGTTTAAATTAAACGTTATTCATAACGACTCGATGTGAAACGAATTGTTAATAAAAAGCAAGTTTTTAGAAAAAAAACTTCATTTAGTATTTTTGTTCCGCAAATATGCACATTGAGTATTGATTATTCAAAAATAGTGTCGTACAAAATTTGCTTCAGATGAACTCTTTTGCAAAAAACGTACATTAAATTAAAGATTGAAAGACACAAAAAAGCCTTTACCAAAAAATTAGTAAAGGCTTTGAATGTGTACCAGGAGCGGGGGTCGAACCCGCACAGCTTTGCAGCCACAGGATTTTAAGTCCTGCGTGTCTACCGATTCCACCATCCCGGCATTTTTTGTGGATTTTGACAAAAACAGTATTTCTGTATAAAAAAACACCCGAATTGGTTTAATTCGGGTTGTTTTTCGAGCGAAAGACGAGATTCGAACTCGCGACCCTCACCTTGGCAAGGTGATGCTCTACCAGCTGAGCTACTTTCGCTTATTTTCCAAAAACAGTTTTTTAGGATGCTCTTGGGTCATTTCGTTTTTGACAAGGCAAAGGTATAACACTTTTTTCGAATCTCCAAATCTTTTTCTTAATTTTTTTATTTTCATCTTAAAAAAATTTACAGGGCTTTCAGACCTAATAATTAGATAACATACAAATTTTCTTGTTTGCTTGCTTTTTTAGCAAAATTTTATTAACTTTGTATGTTAAACTATTACGGTATATCATGCAAGAAGTTATCGAAAGTAACGCCGATTTACAAGATTATTCGGCGGACAACATACAGGTTTTAGAAGGGCTTGAGGCGGTCAGAAAACGCCCCGCTATGTACATTGGTGAGGTGGGGCTAAAAGGTTTGCACCATCTCATTTGGGAAGTAGTGGATAATTCCATTGATGAAGCGATGGCGGGCTATTGCAATGAAATCAATGTGTCGATCAATTTGGACGGTTCGGTAACAGTTCGGGACAACGGACGCGGAATCCCAACAGGTATGCACGCAAAAGAAAAGCGTTCAGCTCTCGAAGTGGTTATGACGGTTTTGCACGCAGGCGGTAAATTTGATAAAAATACCTATAAAGTATCGGGTGGTTTGCATGGCGTAGGTGTTTCCTGCGTAAATGCACTTTCTAAAGACCTCAAAGTGCGGGTTTTCAGAGAAGGTAAAATTTTTGAGCAAGATTATCAAATAGGCAAACCGCTTTATTCGGTCAAAACCGTAGGCGAATCGTCAGAAACAGGCACTGAAGTTACTTTCATGCCCGATGACACGATTTTTGCTTCAACCGTTTTCAAATACGAAACCGTACAAGGACGTTTGCGTGAATTGTCATTTTTGAATGCGGGCATTAGAATTACTTTGATCGATTACCGTGAAAAAGACGAAAATGACCAGTATTTGCAGGACGATTTCCTTTCTTTGGGTGGTTTGAAAGAATTTATCTCTTACCTCGATGCTACCCGCACGCCGCTAATTCCCGAACCTATTTATATGGAAGGCGACAAGGGCGAAATCCCCGTTCAGATTGCCCTAACTTATAATACGTCCTATTCCGAAAATGTTTTTTCTTACGTCAATAATATCAATACGCACGAAGGAGGCACGCACGTAACAGGCTTTCGTAGGGCTTTGACGAGGGTTTTGAAAAAATATGCCGACCAGTCGGGGCTTTTGGAAAAAGCAAAAGTAGAAATTACAGGTGATGATTTCAGAGAAGGTTTGACTGCCGTTATTTCGGTAAAAGTGGCAGAACCGCAATTCGAAGGACAAACCAAAACCAAACTGGGCAATTCCGATGTTTCGGGGGCGGTTGATACTTGCGCTGGGGAAATTATTAATACCTATCTGGAGGAACACCCGCGAGAGGCAAAACTCATAGTCCAAAAAGTAATCCAAGCCGCCCAAGCCCGACACGCCGCTCAAAAAGCACGTGAAATGGTGCAAAGAAAGGGCATTTTATCAGGTTCGGGCTTACCTGGCAAACTGGCAGACTGTGCCGAGCGCGATCCTGCTCTCTGCGAAATTTATTTGGTGGAAGGGGATTCGGCAGGCGGATCAGCCAAACAGGGCAGAAATAGGGCTTTTCAAGCAATTTTGCCTTTGAGAGGTAAAATTTTGAACGTAGAAAAGGCACAAGAACACAGAATATATGACAACGAGGAGATTAAAAATATCATTACGGCTTTGGGTATTTCGTTTGGCAAAATAGATGACGACAAAGCCCTGAACCTCGACAAACTTCGTTACCACAAAGTAATCATTATGACCGATGCGGACGTTGATGGTAGCCACATTCGAACTTTGATTTTGACTTTGTTTTTCCGTTATATGCGAGACCTGATCGATCAAGGTTATATTTATATTGCCCAACCACCGCTTTATTTGGTCAAAAAAGGCAAACAGGAGTTTTATTGTTGGACTGAAGAAGACAGAGAACGCATTACGGAGCAGTTTTCGGGCGGAAAAAGGGACGACAATGTGCATATTCAGCGTTACAAAGGTTTGGGTGAGATGAATCCCGAACAGCTTTGGACAACGACCATGAACCCCGAAAACCGAAGTCTGAAGCGTGTAGATATCGAATCTGCCGCTGAAGCCGACCGACTGTTTTCGACCTTAATGGGTGATGACGTAGCTCCTCGCCGTTCTTTCATCGAAAAACACGCAAAATACGCTAAAGTTGATGTGTAGATAGGAAACGAAATATTCACCAAACCCGCAAATCTTTAAAAATTTGCGGGTTTTTAAATTTCATAGAACATGACAGAAACCATTATTCCTACCGAAATACGGCTTTTTACAGCCGAAGAATTTGCTGTTTTGGTTGAAAAAACGGGAAATTTTTTTGAGTATGATAGCGGCAATATTGTTTGGCGGCAAGGATCGGACATAGTTCCGCCCGAACTGGTCGAGCAGATATTGGCAAGCGAAGATTCTCAAAACCTTTTACCTATCGAAAAAATTATGGCAAGCCTCATTCACGAAAAAATTATTTCCAATTTGCACGGAAATCTGTTTTTAAAACTCAAAGACACGCCTTTTACGGTTTACTCGCAAGGCACTTATTTGGCGGTGCGTTCCGAAACGGCTCAATACAGGATTCCCGATTTGGTGGTAAGTCCTGAAAACGAAGAACGGAACGAACGAAATTATTTACTGAATCCAATTGTCTTGATTGAGGTGCAATCCTACTCCACGATGAACAAGGATCGAAACGAAAAATTGCAGGAATATACACAAATTGGCTCTTTGCAAAACTATTTGTTGATTGCGCAACACGACATTTTGATTGAACATTACAGCCGCACAAGCGGAAAAAAATGGTCTTATGAATTGTTTGATCAAATAAACGATCAGGTCGAATTAAGCGCGCTTGGAATCAGTTTTTCTCTAAAAGAAGTCTATGAAAAGGCTTTGAAAAAATAAATAATGGAAATTTTGAATCATGCTGTTGGGCTGACTGTAAAGCAAGCCGAAAATTATTTGACAAGGAAACAATAATAAAAGGATATTTTTTTATACCTTTGCAGAATATTTTATTTTGTTTCACACTTTAAACATTTTACGATTATGCCTTGTGGAAAAAAACGCAAAAGACACAAAATTGCTACACACAAAAGAAAAAAACGCCTTAGAAAGAACAGACACAAAAAGAAAAAATAGATTCTTTTTTTAATATATCCCAAACCTGTAAGGTTTTAAAAACCTTACAGGTTTCGAGATTTTGTGCGTTTTTTAGTTCTTTAACATCATGGAAACCAAGTAACCCATTTTAGCGCTTGTGATCCCACCATTTTTTTATTTTTTGGTGCGCAATCCACATTTTTCTGTATTGTAGCATAGGTTCATAGCCTCTGGTTTTTACAGTTTTAATGTTTCCCGAATGGCGTATTGATCATTTTTTTACCAAAATTGTTCAAAAATTCACTCAAAGTGGGAAAAGAATTAGTTATAAATGTAACGCCGAACGGTGGTCGAATAGCCCTTCTACGCGATAAAGAATTAGTCGAGTTTCACCACGAACAAGCGAGTGATACGTTTGTCGTAGGGGATATTTTTCTGGGTACAGTCAAACGGTTTGTGGCAGGTATGAATGCCGCTTTTATTGACTTGGGCTACGAAAAAGATGCTTTTTTGCACTACCACGATTTGGGGGCGAATGTAAAATCCCTACTCAAATTTACGAAGCTGGTACAGAGCAAAAAGCCCGTCAGTCCGCGCCTTACGGACTTCAAACTTGAGCCAAAAATAGTCAAAAGTGGCAAAATTACAGAGGTTTTGAAAGCCAACAATCAGATTTTGGTGCAAGTAACCAAAGAACCCATCTCTACCAAAGGACCCCGCCTTTCTTGTGAAATTTCGTTGCCAGGACGTTATATTGTCTTAGTTCCGTTCGGAAACGCCGTAAACGTTTCGAAAAAAATTACAGACATCAACGAACGCAAACGCCTGCAACGCCTGATCACCTCGATCAAACCTGAAAATTTTGGTGTCATTATCCGCACCGTTGCTGAAGGAAAAGAAGTAGCGGAACTCGACCGCGACCTGAACGAACTTATCGATAAGTGGAACGAAGGCATTCAAAAACTCATGACTGCCAAACCACGCGACAAAGTAATTGGCGAGATGAACCGAGCCAATTCGATGCTTAGGGATATGCTCAACGATAGTTTTGATGGCATTACCGTAGATAACAAAGGACTCTACGAAGACATCAAAGCCTATATTCGTAGTATAGCACCCGACCAAGAACGAATTGTCCGTTTGCACGCCGCAAAAGCCAAAATATTCGAACATTATGGCATCGAGAAGCAAGTTAAACTGCTTTTTGGGCAATCCGTTAGTCTGCCAAGTGGTGGTTACATTATTATAGAGCATACCGAAGCTCTGCACGTAATTGACGTAAATAGCGGGAACAAATCCAATAACGAATCCGATCAGGAAACCACAGCTTTTAACGTAAATATGGCGGCATCAGCCGAAATAGCACGCCAGTTGCGGTTGAGAGATATGGGCGGGATTATCGTAGTCGATTTTATCGATATGAAAAACCTCGAACATAAACGCCTCATTTACGAACAAATGAAAAAAGAAATGAAAGATGATCGGTCAAAATTTACGATTCTTCCCCTTACAAAGTTCGGTTTGATGCAGATTACTCGCCAACGAGTTCGTCCTGAAACCAGTATTATCACCTTAGAAAAATGCCCTTCTTGTAACGGAACAGGCAAAATAGGTGCTTCTATATCAGTAGCCGACCAGATCGAAGAAAAAATAGACTACGTACTTAGCAAACAAAACGAGTCGGGTATTACACTTTATGTACACCCTTATTTGTATGCTTATTTTACCAAAGGTTTTCCTTCAATACGCTGGAGATGGTTTTTAAAATATTTCAGGTGGGTAAAAATCGTCAAAGATTCCTCGCTTTCGCTTACAGAGTATCACCTCTATAACCGAGAAGAGCAGGAAATAGAACTTCAATAAAAATGTCCGAAAAAAGCCTCAAGATTCTTGAAATCTTGAGGCTTTTTTTATTTTCAATTTTTCGCTACATTCGTCCCAAACTTTGTTTTTATATCCCTTCCAAACATGGAATATTTTACCCTAAAACTTCCAAAAAAATGTTCGCTTGAGCATTTTGAAGCTTGGCAAAAAGCAAATCCCGATTGGCAATTTGTTCGACACGAGGACGGAAAAATGCTGCAAATTTTGGAAAAAAGCTATTTTTTTGCCGATTTTGATTTTATAGAAATTCGCCAAGTGCCAAAATTTCGTTTTACAGACCGACAATCCGAAAGGCTTTGCCGCCTCAATAAAGGTAACGAATTTGCCAAAATCGAAATAGACTTTTCCAAACCTCAAACCTTACAAATCCACATGGGAACGGCTTTGATTACATCGCTTTTTACAGGTGCAATTTATGCAAGTCTTTATCTTTGGGCGCGAAAAAACAAGCAGGTGTTGTTACTACTGAAACGGCTCGTTTTAATTTTAAAGATAAAAGTGGTGATACTTCGTGGAAATGTCCTGATGTAGCATTTATTAGTTCCGAACAAGTATACTAAAAACCTTTTCAAATTACACTTTATTTTGTATTTTTGTAAAAAAAACTTATGATACGAATACACTTAACGGAGGCAGAAAAGGCAGAATTACAAGCCTTAAAAAAAGGGCATTCGA
>JAAFHK010000182.1 GCA_013297565.1 Cytophagales bacterium | reverse complement strand
CGTTGGCGGACAAAACAACGAAGATCGAAACGTAATTTCGGGAAATTGGGACGGAATTATTGCGGGAAGTCATAATAATAAAATCATTGGAAATTACATAGGTACGGATATTTATACCTCGACCGCAATACCAAACAATAGGGGCATTCAGGTAGTTGGGGCAAATAATACAGAAATTACCCAAAACCTTGTATCAGGGAATCATACTTACGGAATTCACCTGGACAATGCCCAGCTTAGCATTATTAGCCAAAACCGCATTGGTACAGATGGGACAGGTTATTGGGTTGTGCCAAACTCGCAACATGGAGTCTTTGTAGGCAGTGGTAGTACCCAAAACGCCATCGGATCATTTACCAATGGTGGCAATCTCCTTGCCGCTAATGCTCTTTCGCAAGTGTATCTGGAAGGCGGCTCGAACAGCGTGCAGGCAAATTATATCGGCACAAACATCAACGGAGCATATCTGGGTTTTACTACAGCCGCCACTCCGCATGGTATTCTGAATACTGGCTCAAACAATGCGATTGGGGGATCAAGTACGGACGATGGCAATTTGATTTCAGGAAATTTGGGTGATGGGATTTATTCCGAAGGTTCTGGGGTATTTATCCAAAATAATTTCATTGGCATTGCGGCAAATAAAGCCCAATTAGGCAATGCCTCTCATGGAATTAATATGCAAGAAGGAGTGGGTGTGAATACCATTTTGAACAATATTATTGCCTTCAATGCCCAAGCAGGCGTATTTATTAGTTCGGCAGGTTCTGAACTTGAGCCTGTGAGTGTTTCTCAAAATAGCATTTATAACAACTACGGAATCGGGATCGATTTGCTCGGTAGCCCTTCCGACCAAGGCATTAGCCCCAACGATCCGCAGGATTTGGATACGAACGTAGCCAACGGCATGATGAACTATCCAGAGTTTCCAACAGGAACTTTGGCGGATTATGATGCCAATGATGATATAGCCTTAGTTTTAGCTGTTCCAGCTTCCAATTCTGTTGTCAGCTATCCGCTTACCATCGAGTTTTTTGTTTCCGATGGCGAACGTCAAGGTAAAACTTACATAGGTTCGGCTACTTATGCAGAAGCCGACGCCGAACAAATGGTTACGGTAACTTTTACGCCTCAAACGTTCGTTAGTTTGGGGAGCAAATTAGTTGCAACGGCTACAGATGCCGATGGCAATACTTCAGAGTTTTCTTCCGAAATTTCTTTAGGTTTCGATTGCGGTTTGCGTCCCTATATTACTGATGTTATTTTCGAAACCAATGCCCGCTGCAACCTCGAAGAACACGAAGTTACTTTCGAGTTAAGTTATAATTCGCCCGTAGGCTTATACAACGTGGATTGGAACGGTGATGGCGAATATGATGCCCATAATGTCGAAACAAACGATTACGGACATTTGACCTTTTTAGTACCAAATTATACTTTCGTTTCTTACCCAGTCGTAAATAGCGTAGATTATCCCGATTGCGATTCTGAACCCTTCGACATTGATCATTTCTTGGACTCGGACGATCTCAATCCGCTTGAAATCGATTACGTACAGCTCACGCCACCTACCAACTGCGAAAGTTCGGACGGAATCGTAACGATCACGCTGGCGGGCGAAGCCCCCGTCAAAATCACTTATTATGATGTCGATCTGGACGGTGATGGTGTTTTCGAATTTTTGACCGTACCCGACAATCTGGGCAACCAGATAGTGGTCGAGGGCGTAAAAGGCGGTACAAAAGTCGGCAATATTACAATCCAAAACTCTTGGTATTTGAATTGCGAAGTTTCCTATCGCCAAAACGAAATCATGCCTTTTACAACCGTTACTCGTACCGATTTGAGTTTGAAACTTGAAAAAAATAGCCTTGATTTTGAAGAAACAACCAAATTGACTATCGAAAATTCGGAAAAAGGAATTTCATACGCCCTGATCTTTGCTACAGGAGCAAGCCGTTTGGCTTCGGATTTTGTAACTTCTGGAGGCGGAACACTTACCTTAAACACACCCAAACTAATTGAATCAAACGGTTTAGGCGTTTTAGCCCGAAATGCTCAAGGTTGTGAAGCTACTTTTGATATTTTCACAAGCGTAAGCGTAGCCAATGGCATTTTTGCCCCACAACTTGATGTTTTAAGGCTTATTTTTAACCGAACAGGAGGCGAAGAATGGAAGCAACGCTGGACATTCCAAAAACCATACACATTACGAGGCGTAACCTACAATAAAGGTGATGTTACCGAAATAGATTTGAGTTACAACAACCTGATTGACGAACTCCCCATAGCGGCAATTTTGACTTTGAAAAAACTGAAAAGCCTAAACGTGGAAGGTAATAACCTGACTTTCAAGTCTTTGCAAGGTTTGGCAAATGCCCCTTTTACTTTCAAGTATGCTAAACAAAACAAAATAAACAAGGAATTGACTTTCACAACCGTAGAAACGGCTACAGTAACGATGAAAGTTGAGGTCGAGGGAGCAGATTTGGAATATCAATGGTACAAAGATAAACAAATAATTGTAGGTGAAACTTCGGCTACTTTGGTTTTGAGAAACGTAAATCCTTTGCAATCAGGCACTTACTACGCAACCGTCCGAAGCAAAACTTTGCCTGAATTGACCATTTTCCGAAATGATGTTAGGCTTACCGTATCGCCTCAAATCAAGCCTGCCGATTTAGCCGCATTAAGGGCTTTTTACGAAAGTTTGAACGGAGATAATTGGATTAATAAATGGAATTTTAATGATCCTAATTTAGCAAATTGGTTTGGCATTGTGGTTCAAAATGGCAAAATTGTGTCTTTGAGTCTGACCAATAATAATTTGGTGGGCGAACTCAACCCCATAGCTTTCCAAACTTCTGGCTTCTTTACCGAAATCGAAAACTTCAACCTTTCAGGCAATTCGATCAAAGGCAAACTGCCTGAAGGGTTGAAAAATTTGAAAAAACTCAAAAGACTTGATTTTTCGGATACGAACTTCGAAAACGATATTTGGGAAATTATTACTGAAATGCCCAATTTGGAAGCTGTCATTTTCCTAAATGCGCAGATCAAATATATTCCTGAAAAAATCAGTAATTTGACTAATTTAAAGGTATTTGTGCTGGACAAAAACCTCATTTCCAGCATTCCTTCAGGTTTGGGCAAATTAGAAGAGTTAGAAATTTTGCACCTTGCTAAAAATCAAATTGAAACTTTGCCCGATATTTTCAAAAATTTGAAAAAATTGGAACGTTTGCACTTTCATGAAAATAAAATTAGAAACTTGCCCAGAACTTTAGGATTAACGAGTCTGCGGGATTTAGCCCTAAGCGGCAACCTCATTAGCGAACTGCCCGACGATTTGCGTGCTAATAAAAATTTGGCATGGCTGGAATTGAGCAATAACCTTTTGGATTTCAGTGATTTAGAAAAAATATTAGCCAAAACAAATGGGCGTACCGAAAATGATTTACGGATATTTTACTCTCCACAAGCCAACTTTGGTGTTAATCAAGAATTTACTGTCGGGCAAGGATCAAGTTTTACGATCAAATCGCAAACAGCAGGAAATGGAAACACCTATACATGGTTACTAAACGGGGCGGTCGTTCGTCGCTTGCCCCAGCCTACTAATGGTGATTACGCCATCAATAATGTGAGCAGAGCCGATGCGGGAAACTATACGGTGATGATTACGAACCCGATTGCCCCTGATTTGATACTTTACAGCCAAAACACCAAAATAACCGTTACTTGTGCGGCAAGAACAACGGCGAAAATCGAACTGATTGGCAATACTAAATTTTGTGCTGAAGACAAAACAAGTAAAACCTTGATAGTCAATAACTTAAGCGCAGGTAGTACGGTTCAATGGTTTAAGGACGGTTTGCGAATATTTGGCGGAGGTACGCTACGCCTGACGACCTTCACCGAAGGTGTTTATAAGGCTTTCATCACTGATTCGGAAGGCTGTTCGAGTTTTACAAGCGAAGAAATCCGCTTAGAGCGCATACCCGCTCCGACTGCCGAAATTATACCAGATGCGCTTGATCCTGCTTTGTTAAGTATAAAAAATGCTCAAAATTATACTACTTTCCAATGGTTCTTGGATTTTGCTCCTATTCCTGAAGGTATTGGGGCAACTTGGAAAGCCGTCAGATTAGGCGTTTATCAAGTCCGAATTATGGACAGAAACGGCTGTTTGGGTCTTTCCAACCGATTCACGATTACGCCAACCGCAACCGAACAAGACTTTGATAATGAGGAACTTAGAATTTACCCAAATCCTGCAAGCGAAACAGTGAAGATCGAAGTTCCTGCAAAATATGCTCAAAACTATCGCATGAGTCTTTGGAATGCACAAGGGCAGGAAATTCGTCAAGCCAAGAACCAAAACAGTTTTGATGTAAGCAACTTGCCATCGGGTTTGTATTTGGTAAAAGTAAGTTTGGAAGGAAAAGAAATTTGGAAGAAAATACAAGTGGTGAGGTAAGGGTTTTAACAAGGCTTGTTTTTTCCAAAATGTTTTTTACATTTGTCTTCCAATAATGATTCTTTTAACATCACTAAAGTTGTAAAGATAAGTTTGGCATTTATTTGTTCGAGTTCGAAGAATAAGTAAATGCCAAACTGTATTTAAGGTTCTTCAGAAATTAACAATAATCCTTATGAAACTGCTCAAAGAAATACGAATCCACGATTTTAGCATTAATAATGTTACCAAGAATATTCGTTGGGAATTAGATGCCGATGTCAATATTTTGGAAGGCATTAACGGTAGTGGAAAAACGACCATTTTAGAGTTGGTTTATGAAACGTTGAGACACAAAAACAAACCTGAAAATATCGACTATAGAAAGTTTGGGCGAGTTTCGAAAATGGAATTGTTTTTTTACGATGGTTCAGTGATTACAATTGATGAGAAGGAAATGGTTTTTAGTAATAGCCAACTTACTGAACCCAATCTAAACGAAATAAATATTGATATTGTCCGAACTTTTGATGTTTTTAATCCTGAAAAAGATTCCGTTTTAAATACTTTAATTGCTGAAGAGGCGAAAAAGTTTGTTGCCTACCAAACCAACCTTAGCTCGGAAATTTCTGAAATAGTGAAAAACATACAAAATTTTGCTTCTAAGGCTGATATTGGTAAAAAGCTACAGGCTTTGTATGGAAAACTCAATTTTTTTGTTGCAAAAATCAACGAACTTTTTAAAGAAACAGGCAAGAGTTTTAATAGTGATAAATTCGAGTTTATCATTGATAATCAAGAACAAAAAAACTTGAATTATCAGCTTTTGTCTTCAGGAGAAAAGCAAATTTTCTATATACTTTTAAAAGTTTTATTACAAGAAGAAAACCCTACCATTTTTTTACTTGATGAACCTGAAATTTCTTTGCATATCACTTGGCAAGAAAAATTAATTAGATTTATTAGGGAGTTAAATCCAAATTGTCAAGTAATTGCGGTTACTCATTCGCCTTCGGTATTTTTGGACGGCTGGGCAAATAAATTTGTGAGAATGAAAGAAATTATGACTGATGAACCTTTTGTAAGCATACTTCCACAAATTGAAAATCATCAGGAAGAAGATACTAAATTAGCGGAATTTTGGGCTTTATATAATAATAATTTGACAAATGAAACTCAAAAAGGTCGTTTGTATAAATTCAACAAACTTGTTAATCAGCATTTTTATCAAATTTCGAACTACATTTTTAGTAGATTAATTCAAGGTTTTGGACAAACTAATGCCGATGTAGCAACTTTTACTACACTGATTTCAAAGGCAATGACTTTTGAAAGTGCCAACAATATGTTTGGCAATATGCCTGTGGATATAGAACCTAATATTCTTACTTTCAATATTTTAATCAAAAAAGCAAAAAATTTGGAAGAAGGCAAAACTGTTTTGGCTTTAATGGAACAGAAAAAAGTTTATCCTGATATTATTACTATAAGTACCTTGTTGGGCAAAGCTAAAAATTCGGAGGAAGCTCAAGAAGTCGAAGATTTACGTGTCTACTATCGTGTCGAGGCTAATGAAATTTATTTGAACAAACTTAAATTTAAAAAGTAATGGCAAAATTTACTGAAAACGAGATAAAAAATAGACTTGTAGGAATGGGACTCTTTAAGGATTCGTACAAAGGAGTAATTGCTATTCACGAGGATTACAAGGACGACCAAAAATTTTGGGGGCATTTGTTTAATACCTTTTTTAGAGAGCAAAATATCAATAAAAGCTACAGACCTTTTGCTTCTTATGAAGGTACAGGAGTAGATTTTGTGAGAGATAGTTTCGCCGAATTCGCAGGTTACGCTTATAAAGTCAAAACCAAATATGAAGAAGTTGATCTAAAACTTGTAATTTGCGTGGATGCCGATTCTAAATATTTGTACGAAAAACAAACTTGGTATCTAAACAAACCCTATATTTTCCATACTTACGCTTACAGTATCGAAAATTATAATTGTTTCGGCGAATTTTTAAATCAAGAATTTGCAAAATATTCTCTCAATCAAATTCCTACGATTGATTTTGTGCAATTATTCAAAGGTTTTTCTTTGGCTCTTTCTACGCTTTTTTGCTATTGGATTTATAATGAGCAAAACCAAACAGGAATGGGAACAGATGAAGTAGGAAAAGAAAAACAGAAAGAAATTATGAATATGGAAACCTTTTGCAAAGGTTTAAAAAATGATGAAATAGATTTACAAACATCTCAAAATGAAATTATTACCGAAATTTCCAAACTTGCTAAAGAATGTATTGAGGAGTTAGAACATAGTTATGGAAAATTGATTGACGAAAACAGCAAGCAAGAAATGCTTGCAGAATTTAAAACGCAATACGGAATAGAAGAACAAGAATTATTTTTATATTTCAAAGGGCATTGGGTTTTTGATGAGTTTTTAGTTCCGATTGTTCAATATCATTTTTGGTATCTGAAAAATGAGTTTTTTAAAAAAGCCGAAAATGATTTGAGAAAAAACCAAATTAACAATCAATTTGGAGAAACAGAGGCGGAAAGCAACATAAAAATAAAAACGATTGTGGAGAAAATTCATGAAATTGCTATCCACCACAAAACGCCACTTATTAATAAAATTTGGCACGATTTAATGAAAACCACATTCTAAATGCTTACCTTTTTCCGCGAATTATTTTTGCCGCAACGCTTTTTTTTAGCCTTGCTTGCCAATATTTTTTTCTATTTGCTTGCTTATCCTTTCCCTGTTTTTTTGGCTTTAGCCAAATTAGGCACTTTGGCTTGGATCGGTTTGGTTTTGGTGGATATTCTCATGCTTTTTCGCCAAAACCAAGCAGTGCAGGCGGAACGAATCTGTCCAGAAAAACTTTCAAATGGTGATGATAACAAACTCACTATCAAGGTTTTAAATCATTACACTTTTAGGGTTAGTTTGGAAGTCGTTGATGAAATTTCGCCCCAGTTCCAAGTTAGGGATTTTAGTTTTTCTTTTTCCTTAAATCCTTTTGAACAAAAAACAATCAATTATACCCTAAAACCTGTTCGGCGTGGGGTTTATAATTTCGGAAAAGTCCATGTTTTTGTCCAAAGTATTTTGGGTTTGGTGCGCAGGCGCTACAGTTTTGAGTTTAAGAAAGAGGTTGCCGTTTATCCCTCTTATTTGCAAATGCGCCGCTTTGAATTGATTGCTTTTAGCCAAAGGCTGAACGAATTGGGCGTAAAAAAAATACGAAAATTGGGACATAATATGGAATTTGAGCAGATCAGGCAGTACGTAATTGGCGATGATTTTCGTTCCGTAAATTGGAAGGCAACGGCAAGGGCTAACCAACTCATGGTCAATCAGTTCCGAGATGAAAAAGCCCAACAAATCTACAGTATTATTGACAAAGGGCGACTCATGCAAATGCCTTTCGAGGGCATGACCCTGCTTGATTATGCCATCAATGCCTCTTTGGTCATCTCGAACGTGGCGATCCAAAAATCCGACAAGGCTGGTTTGATGACTTTCAATACGCATTTGCACCAATATTTGCCTGCTAACAGCCGCCCAAACCAAATGCAAATGATTTTGGAAACACTGTATCATCAAAAAACTGATTTTCAGGAGTCCGACCTCGAAAAATTGGCAATTCAGGTAAGACAAAAAATAACCCAACGCAGCTTACTCCTCTTTTTTACCAATTTTGAAACGCTATCAGGTATGGAACGCCAACTCCCCTATTTTCGGGCAATGGCAAAACAACACCTATTAATTCTTATTTTTTTCCAAAATACCGAACTACGAACTTTACTCGAAAGCAAAGCTTCGAATACAGAAGAAATTTATTTGCAAACGATTGCGGAAAAGTTTGAGTATGAAAAGAAATTGATTGTCAAGGAGTTACAACGCCATAGTA
>JAAFHK010000181.1 GCA_013297565.1 Cytophagales bacterium | reverse complement strand
AACAATCCTTCAAAAGAGGTAGCATAATCGTAAATATCAATCGTTTTTCCGTCAAAATAGGTGTCATCTTCAAATCCAACAACCACCCAACGCCATTGTGTTTCACCATTAATTTCTACTTCAATGGCTTGTAAATGTACGCCTGTGGCAAAAACTTTTGAACTTGGGGTAATTTCAAGGATTTCTGAAGTTTGCATGGCTATTTTATTGCATAGGGTTTAAAAATACTAAATTGTGGGCTTTTTTAATAGCAGAAATATCACCTGCACCTTCCCAACGAAAAGAAATTTTGGTAGGATCGGGCTGTGAAAAAGGGAAGTGTTCTATTTTTTTAACTGTTTGATCAGTATCCATAAAATGAAATTCGGAAATTTTTTTACTCTCGTATATATTTGATAACTCTCGATCTACGATTGTAAAAAACATCTCTTTTTCTAAAATACAATTAGTTGCTAAGGTAAAGCAAATTATGCTGTCTCTACCACAATTTTGAGTAAATATTTCGCCTAAATACAACTCTTTTTCTTTTACTTTATTCAAAATAATTTTTACCCAGACTTGTTTAATTTTATCAAATGTTTCCAACTTATTATTATCAACAAAATTAATCCCCTCTGCTTTTTTACTTGATAAAATTTGGGGCTTGAGTTTTCCAAACTTTGTAAAAATAGTATCTAAATCAGTGTTTTCAGTATAAAATTTCTCAAAATTGGAATCATTAGTAAATATTATTTCACAATAAGGTTGTAACGAAGACGCAATAACCAAACTATCATAGATAGTAAGTTTAGAATTTAAACAAATTTCTTTACTAATGTCAAATATGCCCTGATTAAGTTTGTGCTGTTCTAATTCAACACCATTATTTGCCAATGTAATAATATCATTTTCGACTTTTGTTTTAATCTCATTTTTTATACTTTCAAAACTTACTTCATTAGCATTAAATTCTTTATGGTAATTAAATGCTGTTACAAGATTAATGTTAAATTCATAAACCAATTTTTTCAAATAATATTCTTGCTTCCTTTTATTAATAAACTCCAAAAGAGCATACTCTGAGGTATATAAATCCACAAAAGGGCATTCTTTTAAAAAATTAACTGCATTCGTAAGATTTTGGAAGGTGTTATCGACTAAATACACCAAAATATTAGTATCCAAAAAAATACTAATTCTAAACTCATGAGGTATTACAATTTTGTGATTTTCCATTGAGGTAAAATGATTAGATTAATTGAAAGAATCAATAAACTCTTTGCTAAAAGGTAATTGGCTTTCCTCTAACTCGCAAGCCTTTTCAATAACTTGTGCGCAGAAACTTAAAATACGTCTTGCATTATTTTCTTTTCGTTCATTTATGGCTACAATAGCCTCTTTAGAAAAAGGAAAAATGCCCTTTTCTTTTTCTTGAGCAAAAGAAATATAATTAAGAATTAATTTTTCGACTTGTTCGTCTGTGAGTTTATTGCCTAAATCGGCTTTGACTGTGGTCATTCTTTCAGCTAAAGGCGGCACATTATTTTCAACTTGCTGAAAAGCCTTTGGAGTCATCGCAAACACTACCGACCAACGTCTTTCTTTGTCCAATAAAGTACGCAAAGAATACAAATAGTTATCAGTTTGTTGTTTGGTCAAACGTCCCCTTGTAATATCCTCAAACTCATCTACTAAAATAAAAACATTAGTAAAACCTTCAAAATACAAGATGGAAATCAAGGCATTAATAAAACTGACTTCCTTTTTTTCGATGGATTTTTGGGTATATAAAAGGTTATTCCAAGTACTCGATGTTCCCAAATCATCATTCAAAAGTTCAAAAAATTCTTGGGCAATAAAGCCATCTTCTCGGTCATTGATTGTTTTGTCTTTCAAAATACTAATCAATACATCTTCCCATTTTTTATGAAAATCTTGTTTGTTGAGTTTGGTTTGGGTTAAACGAAAACAAGCATCAATAAACAAACGATAATTGACTGTGTTTTTTTCGATGAAAGGGTCTTCTTCTTTAATCAAAGATTTATTTAAGCCTAAATTTGTAAAGAAGCTTTCTTTGTCTTTTGCCAAATGTTCAATCACAAATTTCCACAAGTATTTTTTTAAATTAGTATGTCCTATTTCTGCTATAATGGCTGAAATAAGTTCTGATATTTTGACACCAGGATTATCTATATAAATGACATAGGGTTTCTTTTCGGAAAAAGAGGTGTTTTCTAAAAGGAATTTTATATACATCAAAAGTTGTGTTTTCCCAGAACCATAATCACCTATAATGGTCATTCCTTGATAATTATCTTGGGTATGAATAGGTGTTTTTAACGAAGTTATAATAAAATCAGTGATATTTTTATTTACAGTTTCGTCAATAGGTTCTAAATAGCTTGTTAATTCATCAGAAGAATGAATGTACGCACTTCCTGAAACAGGAAAAGGATTGAATTTTAAATTCAATTTTTGGTATTTATTTTCTGAAAAAGCACTTTCAAGTCTTTGTGTAAATTCTTTATTTATTTTAGGTTTCATTTTCTCATGAATATGTGGGACATATAAAAATTATTAACCAAAGGAAAAAACCTGCTTTCATTGTTTTCTATGAACGCAAAAGAAGTTCTTTGCAAAGAAAACAAATCTTTATGAGCATTACATTGATCAACAATTTCTTTTTTGATCCGATCTATCGGGTAATGAAATTTATTGACCAACTCTTTAATAAGATCAGGAATACTAATATTTTTTTCTTTTTTATGGTAAAAAGATAAATATTGAGCAATATCAAAATCTATTTTCTCATTCACTACATAATTATAGCGAATAGCACGATAATTTTCGTTTAATGTTTTATCATTTTGAACATAAACCTTTGCAGGATAACTAAACGAATTGACTATGTTTAGTTCTTCACCAAGTACACTAAATACATTCCAAAACCGAATAAAATTTTTGTTACTATCATCAATCGTATAAATAGTGGCATTATCTTCGAGTGAATAGATAATACTATCTACCGACTTGCTACCATTACGGTTAAAAGAATAAAATGGTACAGTGTTATTAACTAATTTATTAAAATCAAAATCAACAAAAATTTCTTTCTCTAAATTTTCTTCTAAAAATGAAAAATCTTTTGAAAACCAATTTAAAATCTCACGGAAGCGTGAAAAATTGAGGAATAATATTTTAAAATCCATTTTGTCTTGTTCCAATAATTTTTGCTGATTAAGTTTTGATTTTTGAAAAACCTCAAAGTTTGTAATAATAAAACGTCGAGTATTTCTATCATAATCAATTAAATTCAGGTTTTCTAAGGCATTTTGATATTCTAAAATATCTCTTTCTCTCGAATCAGCAGGTTGCCAATTTTTATCGGCATTTGTTCTTTTTACCAATTCTCTCACTCTTTGATACACTTCTGATTTAGATAAATGGTGATATTCTTTAATAACCAGAAATACATCGCGCAACTCTCTTAAATCATAAACTCCTATAAAAGTCCATTGTTTTTTAAGGACACTATCCATCTCTATCCTATCAGGTAAAATAGGCATTTTTATTTTTTTTGAATGATTAAGATATATTGTTTCCATTTTTTGAGGCGAATTTAAAAGTTTCTAATGAACTAACTATAATATCATAACTGTTTTTTTCACTAATCCGTTTTAGCAAATTTACGTCTTTTTCCGTTAAAAAAAATTTCCTTCCTAATGCCTTTGCTGTTTTTCCGACTGTCCCACTTCCTCCAAAGGGATCAAAAACCAAATCATTTTTAAAAGAATAATATTGGATTACTCTTTTGCAAAGCTCGACAGGAAAAACTGCTGAATGGATTTTATCGAAACAAGGATCGATTTTCCAAACATTTGTTCGTTCATATCCTTCAGGAACTATGCTTTCTTTGGTTGTTTTTTTATCATAACTCCTTATATTCCAATCGATTAGCTTACTTGTTTCTTTCCGATAAACCATTAAATATTCAGTTACTGCGTTGGGTTTATACATCAAAGGTTTGCGGTGTTGCATAAAACCGCCAATGCGATTTTTTACGGAATAATCAGGTTTTTGCCAAATAATATCATCTATAAATTCCCAACCATTTTTAACCAAATAAGGGTGTAAATCGAACGGAATCGGGTAGCGTTTGCTACTATGCGAACGGCTTACACGAGGAATAATAATGGGCGAAGTATTGACAATCAGAAATCTACCCTCTTTCGTAATTCGGTGAGTTTCTTTAAAAACCTGTTCTAAAAATTCCAAATAGGCTTGATAACTTGGATAAATAGAATAATCTCTTGCATTATAATAAGGTGGCGAGGTAAAAGTAAGATGCACACTTTCGTTTGGCACATATTTCAATACTTCCAGAACATCACCATTTACTACCGTATTTTTCAAAAAATCGTAAGTTTCATGATGAGCCAAACTCGATTTTTCTTTGTCTTTTTCGTCTTCTTCTGCAAAAAATTCCTTGTAAATCACCGTTCTAACCATTTCGTTAGTGTGATTTATCAAGGGTTTTAATTGCTCTTTTACATCTTGATGTTTTTCGAAAACCAACAAACCACGAATAGCTTGGCAAACAATTTTTGGATCGCTATCTTGTAAAATTTTAAATAAATAAGATTTGTTTTCGACTTTTCTCAAACGCCCAATTGCTGACACGATTTCACGCTTTACACTTGTATCTTGTTCATTTTCAAAGACTTGAAACAATTTTTCTAAATATTCAACCTTGTTAATTTTTGCAATATTTTTAGCCGCTAACAACCTAATTTTATGATAGTGGTGCGAAAGCAGAGCAAACAAAAAAACGCCATCAAAATTTTTAGGAATATAACCCAAATTTTCTAAAATAAATAAAATGCTTTGGTTATCCTGTTGTTTATCAACGAGATAACCTAAATCACCGTTTCCGTTATTTTTCAGTTCTGTAATCAGTTCTTTGGTAAGCATTTTCAAGTTTTTTTATGATTGATTTTCAAACGTTTATAAGGTTCGAAACCTTATAAACGTTCAAATTTAATTCCTTATTTTACAAGTGTATCACTTCCCCGTAAGCGGCGGCGGAGGCTTCCATTATCGCTTCCGACATGGTAGGGTGGGGATGAACCGCTTTAATAATTTCATGTCCTGTGGTTTCGAGTTTGCGGGCTACGACCACTTCGGCGATCATTTCGGTTACGTTTGCCCCGATCATGTGCGCCCCTAACCATTCACCGTATTTGGCATCAAAAATCACTTTTACAAAACCCTCTTTTGCTCCTGCGGCGCTGGCTTTTCCACTTGCTGAATAGGGGAATTTGCCAATTTTTACCTCATAACCTTGTTCTTTTGCCTGTTTTTCGGTCAAACCTACAGAGGCAATTTCGGGATTTGAGTACGTGCAACCAGGAATATTATTATAATTCAAAGGTTCTGGGTGATGTCCCGCAATTTTTTCCACGCAAATAATGCCTTCGGCAGAAGCCACGTGCGCCAAAGCCTGCCCTTTGACAATATCGCCAATGGCATACACGCCTTCGATGTTTGTTTTGTAAAAATCATCAACCAAAACTTTGCCTTTTTCGGTTTTTACGCCCACTTCTTCCAAACCGATTCCTTCCAAATTCGCCACCATGCCCACAGCAGAAAGAACGATATCGACTTCGAAAACTTTGTCGCCTTGTGGCGTTTTTACTTTTACTTTGCAACCCGCCCCCGAAGTATCGACAGCTTCAACAGTCGAACTTGTGTAGATTTCCATGCCCGCTTTTTTGAAGGTTTTTTCGAGTTGTTTCGATATTTCTTCGTCCTCTACAGGCACAACGTTTGGCATAAACTCCACAATGGTAACTTTTGTACCCAAAGTATGGTAAAAATAGGCAAATTCGATCCCGATAGCCCCCGATCCCATGACAAGCATCGAGGCAGGCTGTTTGTCCAAGACCATTGCCTCTCTGTACCCAATCACTTTTTTCTTGTCAATAGCAATATTGGGCAATTCCCTTGCGCGTCCGCCCGTTGCCAAAATAATATGATCGGCAGAATAGACCGTTTTCGTACCTTGTGCGTCCGTAACTTCTACTTTTTTGCCTTTTTGGAGTTTTCCAAAACCAAATATTTTCTCGATTTTATTTTTTTTCATCAAAAAATCAATGCCTTTGCTCATGCCGTTTGCCACATCACGACTGCGTTTGACGATTGCCCCAAAATCGGCTTGGGCATCTTGTACGTTGATGCCGTAATCTTTGGCGTGACTGATGTACTCAAAAACCTGCGCGCTTTTGAGCAAGGCTTTCGTAGGAATACAGCCCCAATTGAGGCATACGCCGCCCAATTCAGCTTTTTCGACAATGGCGGTTTTAAGTCCTAATTGTGCGGCGCGAATAGCGGCAACGTACCCCCCAGGTCCCGAACCCACTACAATGACTTGAAAATGTTGTGCTGACATATCTTGTTTATTTTGATAGGATTTGATACAAAATTTTGATTGGCAAAAATAAAAGAATTTTGCAAAGGCGGTCGTTTTTTTCTTAAAATCATGTTCAAAAACTCGAATAAAAAAACACCGCTTAAAAAGCAGTGTTTTTCTTGCACACATGAAAAAACTAAACTCAATAAAAACCACTTTAACTCTTTTTTGTAACATAGGCTTCAGCCTGTGATTACGCTTGAAACCTGCATTTATGATGTTTTAAAAAATTTCAAAATCAGTAGTATTAATTAATTTGACTGTTATATCCTTTTTCAATCTACGTGCCAATTACGTAAAGTATTGATAATCAGCATCTTATAAAAAAATAAAAAATACATACTTTAGTAATTTGTTCGTTTTTTACTTCCGACCTGTTCGCAAACGAACATTTTGGATTGGGTTTTGAGCAGTGTCGCGGCTTGCACTGCTAATAGGTGAAGGGGCAATCCGTCTAAAGCGGTGCGGTGCTTTGCAAAGGCGGGGAAGTTCAGCACAAAAGCCTGCCTGACGCAACCCCTGTTAGTGGTAGTTTTTTATTTTCTCTCCAATATAGTTTAACGCTTTGTCGTATGTCTCTATTCCATGTCCTACATTATTGTAAATTTTTGCTTCCTTCAAAGTCTTAATTTGTCTTCTTGCATTAGCCACTGATTTTTGATAAGGAAATAAAAGGTCTTTGTCACCAACAAGCAAATATGTTTCCGCTTTTACGTCTTCAAGTTGCTTGTCCATATAATAAGGTTTTTGTGTCTTGTCCTTGTAGCGACTTATTGCAAAAACTTCATAGTCAATAAGCATTTTTTCTGAAAAGTCAGATAACTTATGATTTGGTTTTGAAAAAACTGCTTTGTCAAGAAATTTTAAAACGTTTTTTTCACTTGGTTTTATTATAGGCAGAAGATTATAGTATAGATTTTTAAGGGTCAAAGAAAAAGGTTGTAAGCAACCAGGATTTAATAAAAAGATAGCTTTTATTTTTTCTGGTTTTACTATTCCAAGCTTCATACAAATAATTCCACCAAATGAAGCCCCAGCAACATAAGCCTTTTTAATTTTGAGCTTTTCAAAAACTTCATCCGCCCAAAGACCATAATCTAAGGATTTAATGTCTGGTGTCAAACCGTCACTTAAATTTGGAAGCCCGTTTGTTTCTACCATAAAAATTTTCATTTTATGATTTAAGTTGTCAAGCCCCTTGTCAAAGTCCCAAATCAATGAGGTGGTTCTTGCTCCTGGGAAAATAACAAGTGTATCTAACAACTCGTCTTTTGTGTTAAGTCCCCAAATGTGTGTCCTTCCGAGTGACGTTTCAATTTCATATTGCTCATATTGTCTGCCATTTTCTTTTTCCAATTGGGCTACCCAATTTTCAAAATAGTTTCGGTCAGCCGTTTCGTCTTTAAACTGTGATTTACTATATATTTTCATCTCTGTCTGTGTTGTCATTTAAAATTAAAACTAATGAAAAAGGCTTTGCGAAGGTAGCGAAACCAGCACAAAAGCCAAAAATTTAACACATTGCCCCCCGCCCATGCTAGCACCTGTTTTTATTGCTTTTCGTTCCGAAGTTGTTCTATTTGCTCAATACTTAAACCTGTGTCTTCTGCAACTACTATTATTTCAGTACCACGTTTAAGCATCTTTTTTGCAATTCCAATCTTATTATTCAGTTCGGCTTGCTCAACCGCTTTCTCTACTGTTTCCTTGATAAAAGCATTTTGGTCGAGCCAAAATTTTTGTTGGGCATCATAATAACCTTTTTCTTTCTCGTCTAAATACATTGCCTCCAAAGTTTGACTTGCTTTGCGTATTTCTCGTATTTCAGCCAATTCTTGAGGCAAATTCTTGTTATCGTATTTGTGAGCATTATTCAAAAATGTTATCCACCTTTCTAAAGTAGTTTTTAAGTTTTGAAGTTTGCCTTTGTACTTTTTTAGTTCTATGAAATACAAATCT
>JAAFHK010000180.1 GCA_013297565.1 Cytophagales bacterium | reverse complement strand
ACGAAAAAATGCGAACCGACATTCACCGCAGAATTGAGCAAATTGCGACCAAAATAGCCGAAAGTGCAGGCGCAAAAGCAGAAGTACGAATCCGCAAACAGTATCCTGTAACGTATAATGATGCGACACTTATGCAAGAAACATTGGGTTCTTTGGAAGCGGCGGCAGGTAAGGACAATGTAAAACTGATGAAAGCGGTAACAGGGGCAGAGGATTTTTCCTTTTTTCAAAGAGAAGTAAAAGGTATGTTTTTCTTTTTGGGGGGTATGAGCAAAGGGAAAAACCCTTTGGAAGCCGCCCCACATCACACACCTGATTTCGTACTTGACGAAAGCGGTCTGAAACTTGGAGTCAAAGCCTTTTCATATTTGGTTTTGGATTATATGGACAGAAATGCTCTGAAGAAAAAGTAGAACGAAACTTGCGTAAGGTAATAAAGTTCTAACAATCCGCAAATTAGCTAAACTACAGGCATTTTTTTTACCATTTTTATTATTACTTTTATGAAAAAAATATTCTTTTTTTGTTTTTTCATTATATTTTTTAGCTATTTCCATGATTCCTATGCTCAAGGTAGGGCATTTTTAAGAGATCGGATCAAAGAATGGGGCGAATGTAAAAATGTGGCGATGACCTCGGCAGGAGGAGTCGCTTTGTACCAAAAAAATGGTTATGCCGATTTGAACGTTCCGTCCGCTATGGCGAAACGCCTCAAAGAACTCAATGAAGCGGGCGAATTGATTGATGATGTTCAATTAACCGAAAATGGCAAATGGCTTATTCTTTGGGGAAATAATGGGATTAATTGGTTTGGACTCCCTTCGGATTTAGAGGCGGTTTTAAAAAAATTGAATGCCAAAAATGCGGTTATCAATTCGGTTACATTCAACGACAAAAACGAATGGATTGTCATTACAAGCGATGAAATAGAATATTCTTCGGAAGAAAACCACGAGCGCATAGCCAAGGGAATGGAAGAATACGGAGCTTTGTGGGCGGCACACCTTACCGAAGACGGCTTGGTACTTTGTTATGAAAACGGCTATCAATATTTTGGAAATGTTCCCGATGCGCTACGCAAAAGACTGGCGGAAACCAAACTCGATGTATTTCGTATTAAATTTTTGAGTACAGGGGCTTATTTTTTTGCCGATCATGATGGCAATTACGCCTATTTCTTTTAAATAATTGCTAAACCAATAGAGTTTGTGAACATTCTGTACCGTACCCTTTAGGGTGCGATTAATTGCTTGATTTTCAACAAATTACAAACACCCTAAAGGGCTTTTTACAAATTATTCATAAACTTTAATACATTGGCACAGCCTGAAAGCTATGCCACACATTTCAAAAGTCTGATCGGAAATGATCAGACTTTTTTTGAGGAAAAAATGCCTTTTAAATTAGGAATAAAACAAACCTTTTTTCTACTTTTGCGTTCCTAAAATACATAAGAAACCAATGTATTAGACTTTTATGCAATCGGAACTCCTCAAAGGAACTTTACAGACCATTGTGCTGAAATTGCTTTCCGAAAACGGCAAAATGTACGGTTACGAAATGACCAAAAAGGTCAAAGAACTTACCAAAGGGCAATTCGAACTAACCGAAGGGGCATTGTACCCGACTTTGCACAAATTGGAAGCACAAGGCAATTTGACCGCCGAAACTGTACAAATTGGCAAACGTTTGCGGAAATACTACCGCCTTACAGAAAGCGGAGAAAAGGAAACTGCCGCAAAAATTTCCGAATTAGAGGCTTTTATATTGGGCTTACAGCAAATTATACAACCGAAAATAGCTTAAAAACATGAAATTAACGGAAGCACAAATCCTGCGTGTCCAAAAATTTATGGATACCGAAAAACTGCAATACGAAGAAGTCAAACAGGAACTGTTCGACCATTTGGTTTCGCTGATAGAGGAGGAACTCGACCGAGAACCTGATCGCCCTTTTGAAGAAATGATCTATGCCGCCTACCGTTCTTTTGGCAAGGGATTTTCGTACATCGAAGCAGATTATGAAAAACAAATCGAAAAGCAGGTTACCAAATCGTCTTGGAAATTTATTTATCGGCAGTTTATCGAGCCTTTTTATCTTTTGCGAAGCCTTGTTTTGTTTGGGCTGTGTTACGGAATCGTGCATTTTGGCTTATCAATGCCCTATTTACTTTACGGATTCTTTGTTTCTCTTTTTATAACTTACTTGTTTTATTTAAGTTTCTTGAAAAAGGAATACAAGAAACGTTATGCCAATTTCGCCCAATTCAAATTTGCTTGGGCAAATAGTACAGCTCTTTCTTTTCTTCTGTTTCAATTATCTTATCATTTTTATATTTCTCCTTTGCTTTTTGATAATTTAGTATTATCTACTCACAATGAGTGGGTATTAAGTTTGGTAACTTGGGGGCAAATTTTATTATTTGTAGCCACTTTTGAACAAATGACCGAAGTTCGAAAAAATATTTCCAAACAATATTTGGCATAAAATACTAAAAGCAATATATTGGCACACCCTGAAAGGCGTGCTACATTGTAAAACGCCCTTTAGGGTGTTTCTAAACCATAAAATCAACAAACTATCACAGCCCAAGAGTCTGATCGGAAACGGTCAGACTTTTGTTTTTCAAAAAAATACCATTTTTTATTTTGAAAAAAGGCTAAAAAGAGACAATTTTAGAAATCAAAACAAGGCGTTTGAAAAAATTAAAAATACCAATATGGCTTCGTCCTCTGCTCATAACCGTTGGTCGATCAAACACATCTCGATCAAGAGGCTGTTTTTTTTGATTAATGCCATTATTTTCACTTTCCTGACTTGTATTGCCCTGACCATTATTTGGATTTATGACATCGAATCGGATTTGGATCAGCACCAAAACGACCGCTATCATGCCTACTTATTGGCAGACGAATTGCGAAAAACGGCGGAGGATTTGAGCAAAATGGCAAGTAATTTTTTGCTTACAGGTAATCCCAAATATGAAGAAGCCTATCAAAAAATTCTTGAAATTCGGAATGGCGAAAAACCACGCCCCACGCACTACGAACATTTGCGTTGGGATTTGGTGGTCGAAGGTTTCCAAAAAATAGGAAATTTGGAACAGGCAATCCCTTTGGAAAGTTTGATTAGTCAAATTCATTTTTCGGAAGAAGAACGAAAACGAATCCAGAATGCCTACGATTACGCCAAGTTGCTCAATGAGGAAGAACAAAATGCGATGGCTCGGTTTAATGGAATTGTCAAAACTAATATTGGAAAAACCATAAAACAACCCGCCACCGAATACGACCGCCAAGCGGCTCGGGCTTTGCTCGATGATCCCAATTACCAGACGCACAAAGCTACGCTAAACCAAGAACTTCAGTATTTTTTCGAACTGTATGACAAACGGATCGGGCAGGCAATCCTTGACCGAGAACGCACCGCCCAATTTGCCTTTGTTCTGCTCATGGGTT
The DNA here is from genome assembly GCA_013297565.1 of Cytophagales bacterium. Classification (GTDB taxonomy): domain Bacteria; phylum Bacteroidota; class Bacteroidia; order Cytophagales; family Thermoflexibacteraceae; genus JAAFHK01. Next base: position 4,984 of record JAAFHK010000180.1, on the reverse strand, counting down.
TGCTTTTGCTTACGCTTCTCAATGCCTTTATTTCGTATAATATCATCAAAATCAAGGTCGTAAATCCTTTGGCGCTGCTCAAAATCCATTCTCAAAAAATTGCCGTTGGGGATTTTACAGCCAATATTCATTTGGGGACGAATGACGAAGTGGGGAATTTGGCAAGGGCAATGAACCAGCTCCGAAAAGGTCTGAAAGCAAAAGCCGATTTTGCGATTATGGTCGGAAAACAGACTTTTGATCAGGAATTTCGCCCCTTAAGCGACAAGGACGAACTGGGAATGTCTTTGGTAAAAATGAGTAAAAATTTGCAAAAAACAGCCGAAGATGACCAAAAACGGCTTTGGTTGCATGAAGGCATGGCGAAATTTTTATTGATTTTGAAAAAAGATGACGACCTTTCCAAATTGGCTTATGATGTCATTTCGCTATTTGTTCGCTACCTCAATGCAGGGCAAGGCGCTTTGTATTTTGCCAAAAATCAAACAGGCGAAAAACCATTTTTGGAATTGGCTTGCCAGTTTGGAGGTACTCCTATCCACGTTCGCAGAGTCATCATTGGCGAAGGACTTTTGGGGGCGGCGGCGCAGGATCAGCAAATGTTGTACCTCTCGGACATTCGCCAAAACGCCAAGTATTTGGAAACAGCAACGGTTTCTTTGGCTTTACAGCACGTTGTCATAGTCCCGCTTCGAACAAACCATGAACTCATCGGCATTGTCGAACTCAATAGTTTGCACCCATTTTTAGCCCACGAATTGGAGTTCATAGAAACAGTTGCCGAACGCATTGCCCTGACGATGGCAGACATCAAATCGGAATATCGTATGCGGGAACTGATCAGAGATTTGCAACAAAAAAACGAAGAATTGCTTTCTCAAAAAGAAGAATTACATCAAAACAGCGAAGAATTACAGCAAATTACGGAGCAGTTGCAAAAACTTAACGATAAACTCGAAGACCGAGTAAAAGAACGGACTCGTGATTTGCAAACAGCAAATGCGCAGTTGGAGCAACAACAAAAGGAACTTTGGGCAAAAAATCACCTCATAGAGGAGCAAAAAGCCGAAGCCGAACAGACTATAGAAGCCCTCAAGCACGCCCAATCACAACTTGTCCAATCGGAAAAAATGGCTTCTCTTGGACAATTAACCGCAGGAATTGCTCACGAATTGAACAATCCGATCAATTATGTAAGTTCGGGCATTGTGGGTTTGAAAATGGCGCTTGAGGATTTGCAGTTGATCATTGGCAAATACAACGAAGTAAGCGAAGAAAATACACTTGTGAAGCTAAAAGAGGTCGAAAAATTGAAAAAAGCATTAGATTTTGAGGATTTGGTGAAAGGAATAGACGAATTAGCCTCGAATATAGCGACTGGGGCGCAGCGCACCGCCGAAATTGTCAGAAGTTTGCGGACTTTTTCACGCCTTGACGAATTGGGTTTTAAATCTTCAGACCTGCACGAAAATCTCGAATCAACTTTGATCATGCTTCGCAGTCAGTACAAAAATAAAATCGAAATAGTGAAAGATTACGGAATGATCCCGATGGTTGAGTGTCAGGTTGGTAAGATCAACCAAGTTTTTATGAACCTGATAGTCAATGCGATACACGCCATTGAAAGCAAACCCGACATGAGAGACGAAGAAAATATTACGATTCGAACCTATTTGAGTTATCGGTCTGCTGTCGATATGGTGGCGGTCGAAATAGCGGATACAGGAACGGGGATTCCTGACGAGATCAAAAATCGGATTTTTGAACCTTTTTTCACCACAAAAGACGTTGGGAAAGGGACAGGTTTGGGGCTTTCGATAAGTCTAAGCATCATTGACGACCATTGCGGGCATTTGGATTTGGAAAGTGATCAAAATGGAACGAAATTTACGATTTATCTGCCTGTAGTGGCACAAGCGAAGGCGTAAATGACTATTTTGAATAAATAATTTTAGATGATAACACCTCATGAAATATTGCTTTTTTTTATTTAATCTCTTGCTAATCAATACTTTATACGCCCAAACTGCTACCGTAAAAGGCAAAATTACGGATTCGAATCAAGCGGCAATCGAAGGCGTTTCGATTTTTTTGAAAAACTCCTCAAAAGGCGTAGTTTCGGACAGAAAAGGCAATTTTGAAATAAAAATAGCGGCTAATCAAAAAAGTACGCTGGTTTTTCAGCACGTCCAATTTAATACTTACGAAATTACGCTTAACCCACGAAATGCGGAAACGATAGAGCAAAATATTTCTTTACAAGAAAAAATAAGGGTTTTGCAGGACGTAGAACTGAACGAAAAACGAAATAATATTCGAGAAAGCCCAAGCATGATCGAGGTTAATCCTTTGAAAATCAAGGAAATGCCTGTAGTTTTTGGTGATTTTTCGCAGGTAATCGGAATGTTGGGTTTGGGCGTGGTGAGCAACAGCGAACTTTCTACGACTTATTCGGTGCGGGGCGGAAGTTTTGATGAAAACTTGGTTTATATCAATAATATTGAGATTTATCGTCCTTTTTTGGTGCGAGCAGGACAGCAGGAGGGTTTGAGTTTCGTAAATCCCGATTTGGTCAGAAGCGTAGAATTTTCGGCGGGCGGTTGGCAACCCAAATATGGCGACAAACTTTCTTCGGTGTTGAATATCGAATACAAAAATCCAAAAGAATTTCATGCTTCGGCTTCGGCAGGACTTTTGGGCGGCACGGCGCACGTAGAGGGAGCAAGTCGAAACCAGCGTTTTTCCTATTTGGCGGGAATCCGTTATAAATCAGGGCGTTATTTGTTCAATACGCTTGAAACCAAAGGGCAATATTTTCCTAATTTTGTGGATTTTCAAGGTTTTTTCAATTTCGATTTGAGTTCCGCACGCCAGAAAGAACGAGGTTTAAAAACCAATTTGTCCTTTTTGGTTTCCTACGCCCAAAACCGTTATCAGGTAGTTCCGCAAAGCAGAGAAAGCACTTTTGGGACTTTTAATAGAGTTTTAAGACTTTATGTGGCTTTTCAAGGACAGGAAATACTGAATTATGACACTTGGCAGACAGGTTTCAAACTTTCACACCAGTTTTCCCAAAAATTTCAATCTCACTTGATCGGTTCACTTTTGAATACAAAAGAACGTGAATACATCAATACCGAAGGCGGCTATAGGCTTTGTGATGTCGAAATGGCAAGCGACTCGCCCGCTTTTAACCGTTGCGCCTACATTCGGGGTGTGGGAAATTTATTTACCTACGCACGCAATTCCTTGAATGCCAATATTTTAGCTTTCGAAAACCGCAACGAATTTACGCCAAATGCCGATCACCGCATCGAGTTTGGGATTCGGTTTTCGGGCGAAAATATTAGGGACGATTTGGCAGAATATAATTTTACAGATTCGGCGGACTATGTAAATATTACGGATCGGCTTTTTATCCAAAACCAATTAGTTTCACAAAGGCTCATGGGTTATGCACAGCATACTTGGTATCTGTCTGATAATCATATACTTACCTACGGTTTTCGGCTGAATTACTGGAACATCAATAAGGAATTGCTTTTTAGCCCACGCCTGCAATATTCGTTCAAACCTGAATGGAAAAAAGATATTCGTTTCAATTTTGCGCTGGGAATGTACTACCAACCGCCTTTTTATAGAGAAATGCGGGATTTCGAGGGAAATTTGAACCGCAATTTGAAAGCACAAAGGGCAGTTCATGCGATTGCGGGCATGGATTATGCGTTTCGGGCTTGGGGCAGACCTTTTCGGTTTATTAGTGAAGTTTATTACAAGCCTTTGCAAAACCTTGTGCCTTACGATATGGACAATGTTCGACTTCGCTATTATGCTAATAATCAGGCACTTGGCTATGTAACAGGAGCAGATTTTCGGATTAGCGGTGAGTTCATTCCCGATACCGAATCATGGTTTAGCTTAAGCCTAATGCGGGCGCGGGAAAATTGGACAAATGACCAAGCAGGCGAATTTCGGCGACCGACCGATCAATTGGTAACTTTGGCAGTTTATTTCGAAGATTATATTCCAAACAACCCCGATATTCGGGTCAATCTGCGAGCCATGTACGGTTCGGGTTTGCCCTTCAATCCACCCAATAATCCAAAATATCGAGGGGCATTTTCGGGCGCAGATTATAGAAGAATCGACATTGGTTTTTCGAAAATATTTGATTTGGAAAAAGACAAAAAAAGCGAAAAAAAAGCGTTTAAAAACAAATTTTCGCCAAAAAGCGTTTGGGTAGGTTTGGAAATACTAAACTTGGCAGGCACAGAAAACACGATTTCCTACCTCTGGATCAAAGACTTCGCAGATACCAATTATGCCGTTCCAAACGGGCTTTCGCAGCGCTTTTTCAACCTGCGGACGGTGGCGAGGTGGTAGGAAAACAAACCCTATAAGGTTTCTAAAAACCTTATAGGGTTTTAAGTTTTAAGCATTTTTGGGTCTTAAAGCCCGAACCGCTTTGCCTGCTTGCCACATTTCCGAATTGCGGATTGCCTCAAGTTCGGCTTCAAGTTTTACTCTATAATCTGCGGCTTGGTTTGCTTTTATCGTAATTTCGGCTTCTTTGCCCGATTGTACGCTTTCATACAAAGCCCTAAAAACAGGAGCAGTGGCTTCTCTGAAACGTGGTCGCCAGTCAAGTGCGCCTCGCTGTGCCGTAGTCGAGCAGTTGGCGTACATCCAATCCATGCCATTTTCACCCACCAAACGGATCAGACTTTGAGTCAATTCTTCGACCGTTTCGTTAAAGGCTTCCGAAGGCGAATGCCCTTTTTCACGCAAAATATTATATTGTGCTTCCATTACGCCCGCCAAAGCTCCCATGAGGATACCTCTTTCGCCTGTAAGGTCGCTATAAACTTCTTTTTGGAAGGTAGTTTCGAACAAATACCCCGAACCTACACCAATGCCAATCGCAACGGTTTTTTCGAGGGCTTTGCCTGTAGCATCTTGGAAAATCGCATAACTTGAGTTCAAA